>DATBMP010000276.1:0-10195 GCA_036554845.1 Pyrinomonadaceae bacterium | reverse complement strand
CCTCGGCCCGGTTTCAAACCGTCGAATCGTCAGGAAGATCTGATTTCAAAACTCGTGGGAGTCGTTTGGATCGATCCAGCTGACAAGCAGGTCATACGACTGGAAGCTCGTTTGGCTGAAGGTTTCAAAATGGTCGGTGGGTTGATGTTGTCGCTTCGTCCGGGTGCAACGCTGGTGATGGAACAGACCAGAATGGATGAAGGCGTTTGGCTTCCGAGATTGGCCCAGATCAACCTCTCAATAAAAGTCTTACTATTTGGTGGTGGCGATATGAATAAGACCTACGAGTGGAGCGATTATCGTCATTTCAAAGGCGACGTTTCGGATTACAAGATCGAGACCCCAAAGGCAGAAGTAGTAGAGCCGGAGAAGAAACCGTAACGTCATGGCTGATGTAATCGTAATCGGAGGAGGACTCGCGGGAGTTGAGGCCGCGTGGCAAGCCGCGCGTGCAGGAGCAAAGGTTCGCCTGTTTGAAATGCGACCCGCGACTCAAACTCCGGCACACCGAACTGACAAGCTGGCCGAGATAGTCTGTTCAAACTCACTCAAGTCCGACGAACCGGGTAGCGCCTCGTACTTACTCAAAGAGGAATTACGCCGGGCAGGATCACTCGTCATGGACGTAGCGGCGTTGACGCGCGTACCCGCTGGCGCAGCACTTGCAGTAGATCGAGAAAAATTCTCGGAACTGATCACTAACCGAATCGAATCGAATGCCAATATCGAAATCGTGCGCGAAGAGGTGACTTCGATTCCTGTCGGCGAAACTGTAATTGTCGCGACTGGTCCGCTTTCGTCGGAACGACTGACAGCCGGCATTATGAAGTTGACCGGCAGCGATCAACTCTATTTCTATGACGCCATAGCTCCAATCGTGACTGCTGATTCGATCGATAGATCGATTGCGTTCGCCGCAGCGCGTTATGGAAAAGGAGGAGATGATTACCTGAACTGTCCTTTCGATCAGGAAGAGTATCTTCGCTTTTATGAGGCGCTGATTGAAGCCAAGAGTGTTCCGCTGCAACGGTTCGAGGAGACGCGTTGGTTTGAAGCCTGTCTTCCGATTGAGGAGATGGCGCGACGGGGAGTGGACACGCTTCGTTTCGGACCGATGAAGCCAGTGGGCCTTTGGGATCCCCGGACTGGAAGTGAACCGTATGCTGCCGTACAACTGCGCCAGGAAAATTTAATGGCGGACGCATACAGCCTGGTTGGGTTCCAGAATCATCTACGTTACGGTGAACAGGCACGCGTCCTACGTTTGATTCCGGGACTCGGTAATGCCGAGTTTTTGCAGTTTGGACAGATACATCGGAACACTTACATCTGTTCGCCACGGGTGCTGCTGCCTACCATGCAGATGCGAGATCATCCCAATGTCTTCTTCGCTGGACAGATCACCGGGGTGGAGGGTTATGTGGAGTCGGTCGCGATGGGTTGGCTAGCTGGAATCAACGCAGCTCGGCTGACAACTTCGCTGAACACGATCGAAGCGCCTTACCAAAGCGCAATCGGAGCGCTGGCGCACTATGTTTCAAACACGGAAACGAAAAATTTCCAGCCGGTCAATATAACGTTTGCGTTGCTGCAACCGCTTTCAGAAGAAGATCGCAAGAGAGTGCGAAGAAAGCGCGACCGTCACGAACTTCAAGTCAAACTGGCCCTGGAACGATGGAACGCTTGGCTTGAGGAGATTCAAGCCCAGCCCGCGGCCATCGGAGCATTTGGAGAGTAACCGCATTGCGTCAGCTTCGTATCCCTTTTTATGCGTCCTTGCCGTTGCTGATCCTCATCGTGTTTGTAGGCACCTCTGTCTATTCACAATCAGGAAGACGGAAGGACCAAGTAAAAGCGCCACGAGTAGGACCTGGCCCGGTAGCCGATCCCACGGTTCCCGGCAACAGACCTGCATCGAGTAAACCAACCTCTAAAACCGGCAAGTCTTCGGTAGAAGAGGTGCATGAGTCGGACATCATTCGCGTTTCATCAGTTCTCGTTCCGATTCCTGCCTCGGTTGTCGATCCAAAAGGCGTCGCCATCACCGGACTACAGCTTGAAGACTTTGAGTTGTGGGTCGATGGTCAGGTGCGACCACTGAGTGCCCTGACAAGATCCGAAACACCGGTTCGAATGGCAATGCTTTTTGATAACAGCGGAAGTCTCGATGCGGCGCGAGAATTTGAGAAACGCGCTGCGGTCGATTTCTTTCGAAAAGTAATGCGACCGAAGGATGAGGCAGCTGTCTTTTCGATTGAGACCGATAGCTATCTGGCCCAACCGTTAACCAATGACGTGGCCAGACTTGAGCAGACCATTCTCGGATTTGGGAGACCGGCAGGCTCAACCTCACTCTTCGATGCCGTGATAGATGCGGCAGCGTATCTACGACCGTACGGTGGGAGGCGCGTCCTGAAAATAGTCTCCGACGGAATTGAAACCACGAGCCAGGCCGATTTTGCGACAACCATGCAACGTGTGTTGTATGACGATTGCCAGATCTTCATTGTGCAAACCGGTCTTTACGAGGGCGCTAATCTTCGTGCTTTAGCTGCTGAACGACGAATGGAGGAACTGGCGAGCCAAACCGGAGGCGCTGCGTTTATTCCAAAGACCACGGCGGATCTTGAACATGCTTTTGAGCAGATCGCCGCCGACCTGGCCCAGCAATACGTCTTAAGTTATTACCCGGGCGAACAGCAACGTGACGGACGCTTCCATCCACTCGAGTTAAAGTTGAAGACGAGAAAAGACATTCGTGTCAGGTCTCGCAAAGGTTACTATTCACGCAAGCCGTCCAGTGTGGCGACGAACGACTGGTAGTCTGGTTGCTGTCCTTCCATGCAGGAACTCGTTAATCAATTCCTCGAACATCTGCGTTACGAACGCAATCTCAGCGAACATACCCTCCGCAACTACGCAAGTGATCTTGAGCAGTTTCTGGATTACCTCGCTCCGCCAAATAACAAAACCGGAAAACGAAACGAACCTCAACTTTCCGCAATAGATCACATAGCGATAAGAGAGTGGTTAGCAACGCTGCATTCAGCTCAAAAGAAGAAGACGTCAGTTGCCCGTAAGCTTGCGGCACTCAGAACCTTCTTTCAGTTCATGGTCCGGGAAGGAAAACTCGAATCGAATCCTGCCAAATTGGTTTCGACACCACGACTCGAGAAGAAGCTGCCGCAGCATCTATCTGTCGAAGACACAATCAAGTTTATCGAGACACCCGACAGCGAATCGGATCTTGGAAAGCGGGATCGTGCAATGTTGGAATTGATGTACGCGACCGGCGTTCGCGTTTCTGAGCTGACGAAACTCAACTTAGGCGATATCGATTTTCATCTAAAGTTGATTCGGGTGACTGGGAAGAGACGCAAGCAGCGAATCGTGCCTTTTGGAGTACCAGCAGCGATCGCGCTCAAAGAGTACCTAAACGTGCGCGATCGCTTCTTAATGAATGCACCGGTGTCTAACAGGGATCTGGAAGCAGTGTTCCTTAACTACCAGGGGACGAGGATTACCCCTCGATCTGTGGGACGAATGGTTGAGAAGTACATCCGCGAATGCGCTGGCATGCACGACATCAGCCCACACGCCTTACGCCACTCATTTGCAACCCACCTGCTAGATAGCGGCGCTGATTTACGAGATATCCAGGAGCTGCTGGGCCACGCGCGGTTATCAACTACGCAGATCTACACACACGTTTCGATGGAAAAACTAGTTGAGGTTTACGATAAGGCGCATCCAAAGGCGTGATGAATGGATGTACTACAAGCTGGGTGTGTGATCCTGCCCGTTCTGCTGCTCAATGAGGCTTTGACATTTTGCATCGTAGCGAACCCACGGCATCGCTTCCAGCCGACGCTCCTCGATAACATTGCCGCAGCGCGCACAGATTCCATACGAGCCTTCCTTAATTCTGAACAGAGCCTGGTCAATATCAGCAACCAGTTGCGACTCGTTCTCACCGAGTTTGAGTGAAAGCTCCCGATAGAAATCAAGTTGGCCCATGTCGAGACTGTCTTTGGCCCCATCGTCAGCTATTTCGACGGCTGCGGCTTGATCCTCCTGGATGAGGATGTTGTGTTCGCGCAGTTGTTCAATCAGCAGTAGACGGAAATGTTCGAGCTTTTCAGGATTCATCTAATGGTTTGCTCTGTCCAAGAACTTTGCAGAACTTAGGCGAACTGTTTGGGGATTATCGTTCCGGGGGTGGAGCGGATTATAACTCACGAGCGGTTAAGATCGGTAATAACGATTTCAGTACGACGATCCCCGCGTCGCGGATACAGAAAGACCTTCTTGAGCGACTAACTGTTGGACCAAACTAAAAGAGCTGTAAGTGATTGCTATTTACCAACGAGGATGGGTCGTTCAACTCTGTAGGAATAGTCTGTGGAGAAAAACAATCGACAACTTCTTCGGCAAATACGGCAAACTCCTTCTCTGAAAACGAAAGGAGAACGTGATCTGCACGCAGATGAAAGCATTGGCAGAGTTCGCAACGCCACACGCTGGTCTTCGTATCGGATTCGGTGCGCGCGGGACGCGCAAAACGGACTACAGTCATTTTGAGATCCTCCTCTTACTGATTTCCCTCGATATAGACAACGTCGCGGGTCACATTTACCTCCCGACCATCTGTCTCGACCATGCCTTTTCTTCCTCTGAGACGTTTGGCCAACCACGCTCGAGAGCGGCGCAACGCGAGCGCTAATCCAGTCCAGACCAGAAAGATCGCCCCGGCTGAAGCAATACCGGCAATCGTCTGTCCAAAAACTCCTGCAACTTCACCCGTGTGAGCAAAGCGCAGGATTGATCGTAATTGACGTCCTCGGGAATAACTTGAAAAAGGTTCCCAGCGAACAACTTCGCCATCAGTTCTTGAGAGCGTGAGCTGTGCGCGCTTCTGTGGTTGCCCTCCATTTCCCTGATCGATGTTGAAGCTCACAGGGCCTTCGGCCGCGTTTGGAATCTGCATGGTGATGCTCTGCCAACCAGTGGTGTGGCGTTCCGCGCGATAGAACAGTTGGTCCAATCCGGCAAAGGAAACGTGGTTGCCTCGCGTCTCTCGTGTTCTTCCACCGTTCGCCGGACCTCTTGGCGCCGGCGGTGTTTCTCCAACGAGGCGGTAGACAAGATTGCCTGCCCAGGAATATGAGATGGGGATTGCGGAAATGATCACGATGAAAAGAGGAATCGCGCACCAAAATCCGATCACGTTATGCCAATTAAAATCACGGGCCTTTGCTGGAAGCGATCGTCGAAACCACGTCGAGTTGCGGACCTGTTTTCGGGTCAACTTCTTAGGCCACCAGAGCACGACGCCACTAATAACAAGCAACAAGAAACCGAAATTGCATGCACCGGTTATGGTGCGAGCTGCGGTTCGATTTTCTCCCTGGGCGCCCAACCAGCGATGCCACTCAGTGACAGTGCGAAAAAACGAACGCACTTTGTGGGCGCCGTCACCAAGAACTGCGCCCGTGTAAGGATCGAGGAAAAGGGGAGTTTCACGACCAAACGCAATCTCTGCTGGAGCGTTGAGGTTAGATCGAATTGTGATGCCCGTCGGCGCAGTCGAGCGTTGTTTGCCGGCAACTTCAAGCAAAGACTCGATCGACTTGCGTTCTGCCGATTGCCCGCGCGAGACGGTGTAGTTGCGAGTATCGGCCCAGGAAATGATCTGTTTCTCGTATGTGAGAAGCACTCCTGTGACTGACATCACTAAGATGATTAAGCCACCGGTCACTCCAAGTGGTAAGTGACACCAGAAAATGATCTTTCGTACTCGGTTCATGAATTCGCTGTTCTTCAGTTCTTTATAAGTTGGCCCATCGTCTTAGCAGGTTGTGATAGACGGCGGTTAGCTGAATCGCGGTTGGATGCTCCGGCTGATTGTTGCTGAGGCTTTGAATGGCCATGTCGAGATCAAACAGAAGAGTGCGTTCACCATCATCACGGACCATGCTTTGGATCCAAAAAAATGACGCGAGTCTAACCCCTCTTGTGACTGGCTGAACCCGATGCAGACTTGTCGCGGGATAGAGAATCAAATGGCCGGCGGGGAGTTTTACGCTGTGCACCCCGTAAGTATCTTCGACGAGTAAATCGCCTCCGTCATACTCATCAGGTTGACTCAGGAAAAGTGTGGCGGAGAGGTCGGTTCGAAGACGATGTGGCGTCCCACTGATCTGCCGAATAGCATTATCGACGTGATTGCCGAACGTGTGACCCGCTTCGTAGCGATTGAACAGGGGAGGGAAGACTTTGAATGGCAGCGCAGCTGCCATGAAGAGTTGGCTTGATTCCAGTCCGCGTAGAATTGTTTCACCCAACTGCCTTGCAACCGCATGGTCTTCTGGCAACTGCAAATTGTTCTTTGCTAAAGCGGATTGATGTCCGGCTGTTATTCGTCCGTCGACCCACTCAGCCTTTGCCAACGCATCCCGACAAAGCGCTACGGTTTCCTGGTTCAATACATCGGGAATTTGTAAAAGCATTTGGCCACTTACTCCGAGAGTCGCGCAGTTTTAAGTTGCGTATGCGCAGTCATCACAATTCTTTTCAGAACTTGAGAGCCATTCCAATTAATGCGGAACGCCCTGGACCTGGAATAACGTGACCTCCGCCGAGTCGATCAAAGTAGTAGGTATCAGTTAGGTTGTAGACGTTGAGCCTCAGATCAACATTGGGAGTAATGGGATACGAAGCCATTGCGTCGGCGGTCCAGTAACTGTCGACGAACCGGGTGTTTAGGGTGTTGCCGAAGCGCTTACCCACGAATCGCAATCCTCCACCTAACATCAACCTTCTCGGAAATTCGTACGTGGTCCATAGGTTAAAAGAGTTGCGTGGTGTATTGACGAGCTCCTTGCCAACTTCTGCCGGTACATTCGATTCGACTGTTTCACTTTCGAGAAAAGTGTACGCAGAGAAGATCTGCCACTGACGTGTGAGCTGTCCGGTTGCACTTAGCTCCACTCCTTTGACCACCTGTCTGCCTTCCAGAACCTGAACCGGATCGCCAGGCAACACTCCCGGCGTGCGTGCGTTTGTCTTCTCGACGCGAAAGCCGGCACCGGTGACCAGCAGACGTCCGGTGAGCAGATCCCACTTGCTACCGAATTCGAAGTTGTAAGTCTTTTCTGGATCGATTGCCGTGTTGGCGGTGTTGTAGGACAAACCTTCGAGGGATGGATTTAGCGAGGAGTTATATGAGGCATAAACGCTGCCCGCAGAGGTTGGCTTAAAGACCACGCCGGTGCGAAAACTTAACATTCGATCCACCCTCACAATCGGCGCACCCGTGGTGGTAATTCCTTCCGCATCGAAACGATCCCAACGCAATCCACCTGTCACCTGCCATCGATTACCAATCTTGGCCGTATCGAAAATGTAGGCACCTTGCGAGTTGGCAGAAATCTCCCCAACGATCGGACTCGTTGTAATCACTCCGGTGAACTGATCGTTCGGATTGGGATTGAGTAGTGTGGTTGGAGAGTTTGCTGCTGTTCGCGTGTGACGGATATTTTCCTCGCGAGTCAGCGCGACACCAGTAACCACGTCGTGTTCGACATTTCCAGTAGAGAGTTTTAGCTGAACATCAGACTGGTTATCCCAAACTGTGTCTTCCGTAAGCCATGATCGTAACTCGCGATTGATGATCGTGGAGTTGTTGTTGGCAAAGCGAGGTGGTGTTGCAAACGAATCGCGTGTTGAGCGTCCATAGCGAAACTGATTGCGCAGCGAGAGTCTGTCGTCGTGATCATGTTCGAATCTGATTGTTGCCAGATCCGATCGCAGCTTCTCGCGATCTCGATCGCGAAAACCGTAGAACGTATCTCGCGGAACTGGAGCGGGTCGGTCGCGAATCTCCACCAAAGCGTTATTGGTGACCGGGACCCAGGGAATTCCGTAATCAGACAGATTGTCTTGTTGTAAATGAAAGTAACTCAGTGTCACCCGTGTTTGGGTGCCCAATCCAAATGACAGTGAAGGCGCAACTCCCCATCGCTCATTCTCAACCGCATTCCTGGCAGCCACGCCTGCGTCGTGTGCCAAGAGATTGAGTCGGAAACTTGTGTGTTCACCGAGACCCAACCGTAGCAGAGGAAAGTTTAGGTCTGCAGTAACACGCTTCGTTCGATCCGTACCGACATCAAGAGTTAGACCATAAGAAGGTCTAAGGCGGGGCACCTTACTGACCAGGTTTATTGAGCCACCGGTGGATCCTCGACCTGTGTAAGCAGACGCCGGTCCCTTGACCACCTCCACTTGTTCGAGATTGAAAGGATCACGAGATTGTGGGCCAAGATCGCGAACGCCATCCACAAACACGTCGTTGCGTGCGCTAAATCCTCGTAGCGTTAGATTGTCACCCGCAGGCACGCCACCTTCACCGGCAGTGATGGTTATACCAGGCACGTTGCGAAGCACATCGCGCAATGTTGTCGCGCCCTGTTGTTCGATCACTGCTCGAGGAATGATCGTAATAGTCTGCGGTGTATTCCTAAGAGATTCAGTGAACTTTGGAGATGAAGGGGACAGCGCGGGTTCAATCACTTCTACTTGTTCCGAGGGACCCTTGAGATCCAGTGCAACTGTTGTTGGTGATGTGAATGTGTAATGAACCTCTGTTCCAGCGAGGACGCGGTTTAGTGCCTGCTCGAAAGAAAGAATCCCTGAAACTCCCGGGGAGGGAATACTTCGTATGGCGTCGAGTGAGTATGTGACCCCTACACCCGAAGCGCGCTGATAAGCTTCGAGTACTTCACTCAATGGACCAGGAGGAATATCAAATCGTCTTGTTGCCTTTGGATCTTGGGTCAGGAGGTAAGAGACATGGCTTGGAGGTGGGTCTTGGTGAATTCGCGCTAAGGAAACGGCGCGAGTGTTTCCGACTGTATAGGCAAACAAAACACCCATCGTTCCCACTGAAATGATCCAGGTTCTGGGTTTACGTCTCGTCTTCACCTTTTTGACGGCTCCAGGCTTCCTGACTTTCATCTGTTCCTCCGACAAATATTTCGAAACCAGGCAACGAACATTTGTCCTTGCAAAGGTCCGGAAAGATTCTCTTCTGCGAGAGAAAAAGAAATGCTTAGATATTGAAAGTGGTTGCAGGCGGGCCTAGAATGCGGGCGGCCGGCTGCCACAAAGGTTGTCGCCAAAGGGCTCTCGCAGTTCTCTCCGCCAAGATTGCGCT
This sequence comes from Pyrinomonadaceae bacterium, assembly GCA_036554845.1. GTDB lineage: Bacteria > Acidobacteriota > Blastocatellia > Pyrinomonadales > Pyrinomonadaceae > PSRF01. Next base: position 981 of record DATBMP010000276.1, on the reverse strand, counting down.
GCGCGGGCCTTTTCTATTCAGTGAAACTGATCTCATCATCAACTTGTATTGAGTTGAAAATGATTTTCAATTTCACGGCGATATTAGTTTTGATGAGCTAACGTTGTCAAGAGCTTCAAAGTTTCCGGGGTCGATCAAGAATGGGAATTGCCAGGGCCGGAGATTAGAAAGGCAGCCAGCAGAGGTATCGTCAGTTCGTGGTGTCCCGTGATCGAATATCCACGTCCCGCACCATTAGCCGTGGGACGTCGCACGACGTTAGTTAGCGGTCGATAAGATTGAATGAAATCGAAGTTGGCCGTCGTGATGTCTCGTAGTTCGTGCCCGAGGTTCCTGACTATCGTCACGCATTTCAGAAAAACCTCCGGCAGTGTCACTGCCGAGCCGACATTGATGTAGACCCCTCCGCCATTCATACGGCGCACTAATTCGCTTAGTAAACGAAAGTCGGTGTGAGTAGTTGCGCCGAGTGCAGCTCCATCAACCGTTGGGTGGAAGTGAGCTATATCGCCACCAATGGTAAGGTGGGCAGTGAATGGAATTCGTGCCTCGTAGGCTTCACATATTAATGAGTAGTGGCGGTGAGTTGGGTTGAGCGATTGCAACGCGCGTCCCATCGCTTCGCCAAGCCCGATGTTCTCTCGCGCGCCCGACGCCGCGGCGTCATTTATTAACTTGCCGGTTTCTTCAGCGCCTCCGAATACTCCTTCGCCCAGAGTCGCGTCTACGTCTTCCGAGGTGGAGCCCACCAAAGCAATCTCAGCATCATGAACTAAGACGGACCCATTCGATGCGATCGCTGTCAAATATCCCTGGCGCAACAGATCGATTAGGACGGGAGCCAGACCAGTCTTAATTACATGTCCACCGATTCCCCAAATGATTGGTTTCTGAAGCTCACGCGCTCTCCGAATTTGAGTGGAGAGTTCACGCAAGCTTTCAACCGCGAGGATGTTCGGAAGGCTCGACAGAAAGTCAGCG
>DATBMP010000264.1:0-9269 GCA_036554845.1 Pyrinomonadaceae bacterium | reverse complement strand
GTTGTCGTATGCGAGATCTCCTGCGCGGTCTTCACGATCGTCGAATAGCGCTGTCGTGAGATTCTCAACTGAAACCGAACCTTCCAGAACCGTAACCTTGTTCGTTCCATCAGGGTCAACTACCAATTCAAACTCGGTGCCCTGCACACCCAGCCTGACTTTTTCGCTGCGCGCGTCGAACGCACCACGACAGCGAATCAGGACTCGGCCCAGCCAGGTAAAGATCGATCCCACGCGAACACGGGAATTCGAATCAACCAATACTTCGTTACTCTTCTCAGGCGCCTCATCCAGATACAGAATTGTCAGTTGTGCGTTTGGACCAGTTGTGATCTCATCACCTGCAAACAGACGCATGTCGAGAATGCCCGGCTCCTCTCCACCACCGGCGCGCTTTACTCTTACTTCACTAAGAGCAGCGGGACTCTTCTCTTGCCCACCAACCAACTGCGTCTTAATGACGGCGATCGGATCAGGCGCAGTTGCCTGAACTTTGACACTGTCGGCATGCGCAAGATCTCGGTCTGTGATTAGTATCGACAGAGCTGTGAAAACAATGAGGGCCAAAAGTGCAACTGAGAGGAAAGACTTTTTCCGAGACATCAGTATCTCCTGAAGTCGTTATTTGAAGCCAAGCCGTGCGCTAAGCGCGATGGTGATGAGGTAAGCAAGAAAAAGTGCGGCAATGTGGTAAGAGATTGGAAACAGTGTTCGCGTAGTCAGGTAACCAAGAACCGCGACACAGATGTAGATGAATGACACGACGATCAGAACCACCGGGACCTGTGGCTTCCATTCGATGAAACCGACCGGGCTGCGAATCGGCAGCGTATAGGTCATCAGGTTCCTGAATCGAATACTGAGCACCGCACCGAGAGCAATCATCACCAGAATTACAAGGTAGTGATAAGAAAGTGAGAGTGGGTGGATAAACGAGTTCTGAAGCAGGTTCGACATTGCACTTACCTGTATGTCTGTCCCGAAGCGCTTCCCTTCATCAGTTTGCTTCTCGTCGCCCTTCTCGTATCCGATGATGACGAACTTGTTGTTGAAGTTCCGCATGTAATTGGGATTCTGGCGCTGCGAGTAGACTTCATGAAATGGAGGATGACGGCCCATCTCGTCTTGTGCGATTAGATCAACCATGAAGTAGAGCTCTTTGTTGACCGGAAAGTGATCAACCTCACGACCTCCAGCGCCGCCTTCGCGCAATCGAACTTCATGCATGAATGGATCAAAGAACGGTTGGATGTTCTGACCTGCGTATCGAGCACGTGAAAGGACATGCAGTGTTAGCGAAGGAGTGATCGACTGTTCGCCAACAACATTTTCCTGACCGGGCTTCACTATCCCGAGGCGAACCAACCGAACACTGCTGCTCCCCTTTGCCTTCGCACCGTCCCAGATGGCCCACCGGTCCTTCAAGACTGGCTCGAGTGCCGGCGCAAATATCGGAAATGTATCGCCTTCATTTAGATCGGCTGCCACCATGACTTCGGTGTTCTTGAGTTCAGCGATGGTTTGCGCAAACTCGAGATCCACCTGCCTGTCTTTTCCCTCACGAGCAAACTCCATATCAAAGATGACCATCCTTGCGCCGGCAGCCGAGAGTGAGCGAAGCATCTCGGAATAGAAAACTCGATGTGACGGATCGATCTGGCCCCACGGACCTTCCGGCTGCTGGTTTTGACTCACCAGGACCACTTCCAGCCGGGGATCGAACTTGTTCTCGGCGCGTGAGCCAACGTAGTAAACAAGAAGATTTCGGATCCCATCGTCGACACGAACGATGTTGAAAAGGGGGATCAACGAAGCAAAGAGGACCAGAACGCTCAATGTCCAATACAAGGCGATGAGTATGGGCCAACGCCAACGTTGCATCCGGGTGGGGGCAACTGAAGGGCTGACGAGAGGAACGGGCTTCGCCGCCACAGCTTTTTTGGCTTGTTTTCGCGCTTTTTTCTCTGTTCGCACCATGGCGATTCTCTACGTCGGTCGGGGCAGGTTCTGGTGAGTGCCTGGTGAAGTTGCAACTACAACGATTCTGGGAGTCGGGGGAGGTTGAGCGACCGAAAACGATCTCAGCTGTTTAGAAGCCTCAAGTGTTTGTTCGAGTCAGAGCTCACGAAAATCCAATGTGAACACATACTAAGACTGACTGTTCTCATCGAGTAGGAATCTGAGGATAAGAGTTCTCATGGCGAGGATCTGAAGCAACTAAATGGTTTAACCGTTTTTCGAAACGCGCTCAGCTTACTCCAACCGCACAGCTAGCCGCAATGAATGTTTTCTTGGAATGCGGGTGATGATTGCCGATTGCCAATTGCCGATTGCTGATTGCCAATTTGATGATTGCAGATTGCCAGGACACTTGTGGGTCCCACAAATTTCTTTCTCGATCAACGAACAATCGGCAATCGGCAATCGGCAATGACTTAGCTGCCGCTGACTAGATAGATCTGACCGGTGGGTTGCGTGACGCCGCTCTCTGGCTCGAGCGTGATTGCAAACACTGAGGAGTTTAAAGCCTGTGGGGGAATGCGATCGCTGAGTGCGCCTTCGCCTTTCTCATTTGTCATGAAGACCTTGCCGGGGATCTTCTGACCACCCGAAATAAACCACAGCTGATATGCCTTGCCAGAAGGAGGAGGAGGCAACGACTTTGCCATTAAAACTGCGCGACCAGTTTGATCGAAAGCAATTGTACCGACAGCAGAAGGGGCCATTTCCGTTCCCGACAATCCGGCAATACGCGCCCCCGGTGCGGTTAAGATCGACTCCGCTTCCTGCTTCCGCGCTAACTGCTGTCGCATCTCTTCCATTTGAGTAGAGATACTTGCAAGGTCCCTCTTCGCGTCGAGGTTCTGTTTCCAAAGCACAAACAACGCAATCGCCAAGGCTGTCATAACGAGCCCTGCTGCAATCGCGCCCCATCGCTGCGCAGCAGACCAGCTTGTCGCCGCACGAGTTGGCATCTGAACAACCGGAGCTTTGGCTGGTTTTTCCTGTGCAGCAGAACTCTCAGGTCGAATTGCGCTAAGGATCTGCGAACGTACATTCGGAGAAGGCTCCATCGGTGTTGCTGCAAACGCGAGCAGTGTTGCCGTCTCCTGAAGTTCATCCATGATCGAGAGACAATCAGTACACGACGCCAGATGGGTTTCCAACAGGCGAGCTTCGCCCTGGTCGAGTGAACCCAACGCCTTTGCCGTCATCATGTCTCTGTATTCTTCGTGGACCATTAATGCTTACGTATCAGGAGAAAGTCTTAATCCGTTCGCCTAGTATCTCTCGTAATTTGATCATTCCCGATCGCATGCGAGTTTTGACAGTGCCCAACGGCGTTCCCAGTTTCGCGGCAATTTCCGATTGCGTCAGTCCTTCAAAGTAGGCGAGCAGAAGAGTACTTCGTTGATCTTCAGTCAATTCGGCCAAAGCGCTTTTCACAATCTCACGCTGTTCAGATTTGAAGGCGTCGAGAGCAGCGTCTGAGGTTTCTTCCATAGTTTCACGGGCAGCGGATTCACTGAGGCGTTGCCGCGCGCCCAAAACTCGCAGCCGATCGATGGCCCGGCTTCGAGTCATGGTTACCAGCCAGGTAAAGGGACGACCCCGCTGTTCATCAAAATCCTCAGCCCGTCGCCAAACCTGCAGCAAAACCTCCTGCAAAACGTCCTCCGCCTCCTCGCGGCTATTCAATATACGCATCGTGAGGCCAAAGAGGATTACGCGATAACGGTCGTACAGATCGGCAAGCGCCTGCTCGTCACGACGCTTTATCGCGTTTAGCAGGTCGAGATCTGATACTTGTGCCTGATTGGGATGCAAGGGAGATTTGAGATTGCCAATTGCCGATTGCCGATTGTCGTTTGTCGATTGAGATTGCCCGCTCACTTCCAAGGTATATTGGTTTCAGGTGAACCAACTCAGAAGCGCGTTCTTCAATTGGCAATTGGCAATCAACAATCGGCAATCATTTTTAGGCGACCGTGATTTCGTCTGACAAATAGACGTCCTGAATTGCGTTAAGCAATTCGACGCCTTCACTCATCGGTCGTTGGAAAGCTTTCCGGCCAGAGATCAAGCCCATACCACCACCACGCTTATTGATCACTGCGGTGCGAACTGCTTCGGCGAGGTCGCTGGCGCCCTTGGATTCGCCACCAGAATTGATCAAGCCGGCACGGCCCATAAAACAGTTGGCAACCTGATAGCGAACGAGGTCGATCGGATTGTCACTCGTCAGTTTTTCATAAACGAGTTTGTTGATCTTCCCGTATGAACCACCGAGCAACGTTTCAACAGCTTTGTATCCACTATTACGCTCGGGCAACTTCTGCTTGATGATGTCGGCTTCAATCGTCACACCGAGATGATTCGCCTGTCCTGTCAGATCGGCGGCGGCGTGCATGTCTCCTTCCGGAGTTTTAAATTTCGAACTCCTCAGATAACACCAGAGGATGCAGGCCATCCCAAGCTCGTGGGCCTGCGCAAAAGCCTGGGAGATCTCGGTGATCTGTCGCGTCGCTTCTTCAGATCCAAAATAGATTGTGGCACCAACGGCGACGGCGCCCATGTCACGGGCTTCTTTCACTGTTCCGAACAGAACCTGGTCGAACTTGTTGGGCGCTGTCAGCAGTTCGTTATGGTTGATTTTGACGATGAACGGAATCTTGTGGGCATACTTTCGCGCCACAATTCCCAAAACTCCAAAGGTCGACGCCACCGCATTGCAGCCACCTTCGATCGCCAACTTCACAATGTTCGCGGGATCAAAATAGAGCGGATTCGGCGCAAAGGAAGCTCCCGCTGAATGCTCGATGCCTTGATCGACCGGAAGGATAGACAAGTATCCCGTTCCGGCGAGACGTCCATGATCAAGAAGCGTCTGGATTGAGCGGAGAACGGCCGGTGACCGATCGGAAGACGTCCACACGCGATCGACGAAGTCGGGTCCCGGCAGGTGAAGTTGATCTTTCGGGATCCTATCGGTCTTGTAATCGAGCAGTTTACGGGCGTCATCGCCGAGCAATTCCTCGATTCGGGTAAGGGTTGTTTCACCTCGTTTGAGTTCGGTGGCCATTTGCGGGGTCCTCCTAAAATTGATGGCGAATTGCGCTTATTAAATGAGAAACAGGGAGGGAATTATATAACACTGCGGTTCAGACTCTAAACGCGCGCATTTCAGAGAAGATATCGTGTCGTTATTGACGTCTCGTTCACACCGGCGTTGACCTCTAACAACCCGCTTTGCACAAAAAGTCCTTTTTGGAATTTCGGCTCGGCCGCACCCTTGCGGTAAGCCTGCGCCTTACCGAACCTTCATATATTTTGATCGAGGCTATGCCTCAAAGATGGAACAGTTTAGGCATAGCCTGATAGTTAGGTTGGAATAACGGTAGGCCGCAGGCTTACCGCAAGGGTGCGGCAGAGCGTACCCAAAAGACTTTTTGTGCAAAACGGGTTGAAGCCCGGTGTGATGAGACGAGTCTAAACCCGGTGTGAATGAGCTTTGTGGTCCACGGTGCGACACCCCCCAACAGAATCTGGTGAGTTATTTAACGGCTCTTGCGGGTTACGGAAACGCTAGTCTACAATCCAATCAGTCTTTTCCGGAGGCGACTTCTGGTTCACCTCAATAATCACTCGCAAATTTAACCGCACGGCTGCGGAGATTCTTTCGAAAGGTTTCACCCCCATGAATTCACTTTGCCGAATTGTGTGCCTCCCACTGGTCTTGGTGTGTTTGACCATGACTATTACCGCCTCGTCACCTGCCGAAGATTGGCGACCCCTTGATCCAGCTCACATGGAGTTAAAAACTCCAATCGTTGAGAAAGACGCCGACGCCGAAGCCCTTTTTTGGGAAGTGCGGGTTGCGGACGAAGTTGAAGGCGGGACGCCCAGGACCGTCATGCATCACTATGTACGAATCAAGGTTTTCAACGAGCGCGGTCGCGAATCGCAAAGCAAGATCGACATCCAGTTCCTTAACAGTTGGAAGATCAGTGATATTGCCGCCCGCACCATCAAGCCCGATGGCTCGATCATGCAACTCAAGAAGGAAGACATTCACGAACGCACAATCGTCAAATTAAGCGGATTGAAAGTGAAAGCTAAATCGTTTGCGATGCCTGGCGTGGAACCAGGAGCAATCATCGAATATCGCTGGAAAGAAACGCGCAACGATCAACTCGCCAGTTACCTTCGTCTCTACTTTCAAAGAGACGTCCCGGTTCAAGTTGTTAAGTACTACATCAAACCACTTTCGTATCCTGGCTTCGAATATGGAATGCGTGCTCAAACATTCCACACGAACGCTGCGACACCATTCGTGAAAGAGAAAGACGGCTTCTACAGCATCACGGTGACCGACGTTAACGCCTTTCGCGAAGAACCACGTATGCCGCCCGAGGATAGTGTGCGTCCGTGGATGCTCATCTTCTACTCCCAGGACAACAAGCTAACTCCAGAGAAATATTGGAAAGAGTTTGGTAAGAAGAACTACGGCGTCTACAAGTCGAGCATGAAGGTTTCGAAAGAGGTGACCGCTGCGATGGAGACCACCATCGCGGGTGCTAATACTCCTGAAGAGAAGCTGGAAAAGTTGTTCGAGTTCTGCCGGCAGAAGATCAAGAACGTGAACGACGACGCTGCAGGGCTTACAGCCGAAGAGCGATCGAAGCTGAAGGAGAACAAATCACCTGCCGACACCCTCAAACGCGGCATGGGAACAGGTCACGATATCGATATGCTCTTCGCCGCAATGGCTATCGCAGCTGGTTTTGACGCGCGCGTAGTAAATCTCGGAGATCGAAGCGACACGTTTTTCGACCCGGGCTTCCCCGACGACTACTTCATCTCCTCCTATGACATTGCCGTTAAGGTAGGAGACCAATGGCGTTTTTATGATCCCGCCAGCACCTACGTTCCCTTTGGAATGCTGCGGTGGCAAGAAGAAAATCAGCAGGCATTGCTTTCTGATCCAAAAGATCCGCAATGGGTGAACACTCCTCTTTCACCACCCGAACGTTCGAAGGTCAAGCGAACTGCGACGTTGACATTAAGTGAGGACGGAACGCTTGAGGGCGATGTGCGGGTTGAGTACTACGGCCACCTGGGCGTCGATAAGAAGGAGTGGGACGATGATGACTCGCAAGAGGAACGCGAAGAAACATTGCGCGATAGCATAAAGAGTCGCATGAGTACTGCTGAACTGGCGAACATTCGAATAGAGAATGTGACCGATCCGGTAAAGCCTTTTACCCACGTCTATCGAGTGCGAGTTCCGGGATACGCCCAACGAACCGGACGCCGATTGTTTTTGCAACCTGCATTCTTTCAACGTGGGGTGCCACCGATGTTCTCGTCGAGCACACGAAAGTTTGACGTCTATTTCAACTATCCATGGTCAGAGGAAGACGAAGTTGAAATTTCACTGCCGGAAGGCTTTACTCTCGAAAACGCTGAGGCGCCCGCACCGTTCAATGCGCCGCAGATCAGCGAATACAAACCATCACTCTCAACCACCTCGGACGGTCGCAAACTTTTCTACCGTCGAAACTTTTACTTTGGTGCTGGGAACAACATTCTCTTCCCCGCAAGAAGTTATGCGCCGTTGAAGACCTTCTTCGACACGCTGCAAAAACAGGACGGCCACACGGTAACGTTGAAACAGGCCGCCGCCGGACAATAGTCGAATTATTTGTCTTTAAGGAGTTCCCAGATGCTTCCACGAATGGTTTTACTCTGCCTCATCGTTGCGTTGACCGCAGTTACCGCGACTGCCCTTCCGGGTGACGAACCTCCACCGTGGCTGGTTCAGGCCGCAGCGTCGACGGCACCCGGCTATGACAAGGACGTTCCTGCCGTCGTTCTTCATCACGAACAAGTCGTGACGGTAGGTTCCGATGGCCGGCTGACTACCGTCGTAACTTATGCCGTCCGATTTCTCACTCGAGAAGGTCGTTACTACGCGACTGCCGGAGCTCCGTATCTCACCAATAGCAGCAAGATCCGCGAGATGCGGGCTTGGATGATTCCAACAGACGGCAAGCCGATTAAGTATGGGAAGGATCGGGTGATCGACAGCATCTCTGATCCAAATGACATCTATAACGAGTATCGCGTGATGTTGATCGATGCCGAGAACGATGCTGAACCAGGAAGCGTTTTCGGTTATCAGTTCACCAGTGAAGAGAGACCGCTGTTTCAACAGGACATCTGGAGGTTCCAGAGTCGTCTTCCAACTCTCCTCTCTCGCTATCGACTTGTTCTCCCTGAAGGTTGGAAGGCTTCCAGCGTCACATTCAATCGTCAAAAGGTCGAGCCATCGGTCAACGCATCGACCTACACCTGGGAACTAAACAACTTGCCGCCGATCAGACCGGAAGCCTTCAGTCCGAACCTTATTAATCTTGCTCCTCGCATTGCGATCAATTACTTCGAGGCCGACAGCGCACTTACCACATCAAAGACGTTTGAAAACTGGGGCCAGGTATCGCGTTGGGCCACATACCTCCACGATCCACAGGCAGTCCCAGACGCAAACGTAACGGCCAAGGCTCGAGAATTAACTACTAATGCGAAGACCGACCTCGAACGAATCAGGGCTATCGCTCAGTTCGTGCAACGCCTTCAATACATCTCGATCGATGTTGGTATCGGGAAAGGCAACGGATACAAACCGCATGCTGCGCCGCAAGTGTTGGCCAAGTCATATGGAGACTGTAAAGACAAAGCGAACCTGATGCGGTCGATGTTGCAGACGCTGGAAATAACTTCGTATCCCATCGCGATCTATTCTGGCGACCCCACCTTTGTTCGAGAAGAGTGGGCATCACCGAATCAGTTCAATCACATCATCATTGCCGTGAAGGTAGGTGATGACATCAACCTGCCGACCGTAATCCAACACCCAACTCTGGGCCGGCTTCTGATCTTCGATGCTACCGATGAACACACGCCGGTGGGTGATCTACCTGATCACGAACAAGGAAGCCTTGCATTGATTATTGCCGGTGACGCAGGAACGCTGACCCGAATGCCGGTGATGCCACCAGAATCTAGTCAACTGGACCGCCAGGCCGATGTGTCGTTGTCCGCAGAAGGTTCGATCACAGCGACCATCAAGGAAAGATCGACTGGCCAATCTGCAGTTGAGGAGCGCAGGGCATTTCGCAAGCTTTCGGCGGGCGGCTACAAACAGATGATCGAAGCATGGATCACGCAAGGTGCCACCTCCGCAAGAGTCTCGCGCGTTGAACCCG
>DATBMP010000238.1:0-5584 GCA_036554845.1 Pyrinomonadaceae bacterium | reverse complement strand
ACGGCGTTCCTCGGTTCATTAAGGTAATTGACCTGGCGAAACTCTACGGAGCCAGCGTCGTCATCGGAACCATTGATGAGCAGGGAATGGCACGAACTGCTGAAGGCAAGTTTGAGATCGCTAAACGTGCATATCAACAAGCCACTACTGAGCTCGACTTTCCTGCGTCGGATATCTTTTTTGATCCGTTGGCGCTGCCAATCTCGACGGGTATTGAAGAGGATCGGGCTAATGCACTCGAGACAATCAAGGCAATCAAACGAATCAAGCAGGAGTTGCCCGGCTGCTTCACCATCCTCGGTGTGTCAAACATCTCGTTTGGTCTAACTCCCGCATCGCGCGTGGTCCTGAATTCCGTGTTTCTGCACGATGCGATCGAGGCCGGACTCGATGCAGCGATCGTTAACGCAAGCAAGATCGAACCCTTGAATCGAATTGGTGAGAAGGAGTTAAAGGTCGCGCGCGAGCTGATCTATGACCAAAGAAGATTTGAAGGTGATGTTTGCATTTACGATCCCTTGACCCAATTTACAAAGTTGTTCGAAGGCGTAAAGGCAAAGAGCTCGAGCAAGGCTTCAAAAGGCGAAACGGTCGAAGAGCGGCTGAAGAACCACATCATCGATGGTGAGAAGATCGGGCTCGAGGACGAACTCAAAGTCGCGCTCGAGAAGTACTCAGCACTCGACATCATCAACACTATTTTGCTTGAGGGAATGAAGGTGGTCGGCGATCTCTTCGGCAGCGGCCAAATGCAACTACCATTCGTGTTGCAATCGGCTGAGGCGATGAAAGCTGCGGTTCGTTTCCTGGAACCATTCATTGAAAAGAAGGGCGGTGCGACAGCTAAAGGAACCATGGTTCTTGCCACCGTGAAAGGTGACGTACACGACATCGGCAAGAATCTGGTCGATATCATTCTCACCAACAACGGCTACAAGGTCGTGAATCTCGGTATCAAGCAGACCATCGACAACATCCTTCAGGCTTCGGAGGAACATCAAGCGGACGCGATTGGCATGAGTGGACTCCTGGTAAAGTCAACTTTGATTATGAAAGAGAATCTCGAGTTGATGAACGAGCGCGGTGTAAAGGTCCCGGTAGTACTCGGCGGGGCTGCCTTGACTCGGCGGTACGTTGATGAGGATCTCAAGTCAATTTACAAGGGCGACCTTTACTATGCGCGCGACGCATTCGCCGGTCTTCATACGATGGACAAGCTCGTGAGTGGGGACGGGCACGGTGCGGACGAGGCGGACACTCGGGCCAATCCAGGCGCAGAGAAGCCTGACGCACGCGAGGACGTCGAAGATCTGATTGGCGAAGACGCGAAACTGGGTATTCGTAAACCCGCCCGGCCTCGCGGTGCGATCTCAGTAGAAGGTACCAGTCACACAACCAGATCAAATGTTTCTTCCGCTGTTCCGATCCCCCAGGCCCCGTTTTATGGCTCGCGTGTGGTCCACGACATTCCTCTCGAGGATGTGTTTTCTTTCGTGAACGAAACCGCGCTCTTCAAAGGGCAATGGCAATTCAAACAGGGACGAATGCCAGCCGAGAAATACCAGCTTCTGGTCCGCACCAAGGTCAGACCGATCTACGAGGAGTTGAAGGAGCGCAGCGAACAAAAAGGACTGTTAGTTCCGCGAGCTGTCTATGGATACTTCCCGTGTCAATCGAGTGGCAACGACCTTATCGTCTATCACGATGATCAGAAGACTGAACGCGTCCGATTTACTTTTCCGCGACAACCGAAGAATACGAACCTGTGCCTCGCAGATTACTTTGCTGCTGCTGATTCAGGTCGCATCGATGTCGTTGGGTTTCATTTGGTCACGATGGGCCGTCGCGCGACTGAGTACTCGCAGGAACTGTTCAAGTCGGATAACTACGCCGACTATCTCTACTTTCATGGCCTGAGTGTAGAAGCGGCAGAAGCGTTGGCCGAGTTATGGCACAAGCGCATCCGGCAGGAATTGGGAATTGCCGGGGATGACGCGCCCGAACTGGCAAAGCTTTTTCACCAGGCTTATCAGGGTTCACGGTTTAGTTTTGGCTATCCGGCCTGTCCCAATTTGGAGGACCAGGTAAAACTTTTCGAGCTACTCGATCCCTCACGTATCGATGTTGAATTGACTGAGGAGTTCCAACTGGATCCCGAACAGTCAACTTCAGCGATCATCGTCCATCACCCCGAAGCAAAGTACTTTTCAATCGATTAACGGAAATTGGAAATTGGAAATTGGAATTTGGAATTTGGAAATTGGAAATTGGAAATTGGAAATTGGAAATTGGAATTTGGAATTTGGAAAGTTGGAGTTTGGAATTGCGGATTGCGGATTGAGATCCGGCCATTGATTCCGGAAGTGCCCCCGCGATTCCGCAATACCAGATCCCCAATTCAAAATTCGAAATTCGAAATTCGAAATTCGAAATTCCAAATTCCAATTTCGAAATTCCAGATTTGAGAGTTGAGCCAGCATCTTGCAGAGGAGCTTTGAACATACAGCTTCTAAAGAGGAGCGCCCGCAGCCAAAGTCGCGGGCATCGTTAGCCCTCACCATTGAACCCTCTCCGGAAGAACTAGCAGTGTTGACGCCGATGGAACGCTCGGCGTTCTACATCACTCGTCGCATGAACCGTGGCGCGTGGAAACGATTCTGGACCTGGTGTCAGAAAACACTCGGTGCCGGTTGGATACATATCTGCACCTACAACCTGATGAAGGTTTATGGGCTTGAGAACGTTGCCGCGGTCTCGCCCGATCGCCCAATCCTGCTGGTTGCAAATCATCGTTCATTCTTTGACATGTATACGGTTTCAACCGTTCTGTTTCGACAAACACCCTGGCGAAAGCAACTCTTTTTTCCGGTCCGAGGCAGGTTTTTCTTTCAATCACCGTTGGGGATGTTCGTGAACCTCGTCATGGGTTGGTGGTCCATGTTTCCCCCATTCTTTGCCTCGGGTGATAAGCCCCTCTCCGAAAAACGAGAATTCGATAAATACTCGTTTCGTGTGTTGACTCATCTCTGCAAGGATGGACCAGGTAACGTCATCGGTTTCCATCCGGAGGGCACTCGCAACAAGAATTACGATCCTTACTCTTTTTTGCGTGCTCAGCCGGGTGTGGGAAAGTTGATTAAGGATGCGGCTCCGCAGGTCATTCCCATCTTCATTGCCGGATTGGGAAATGATCTGCCAAGGCAAGTGCTGGGAAACTGGACTGGCGGTGAGAAGATTCGTATTCACTTTGGTCCACAGTTGGATATCGCAGCGTTTCTCGACAAGCGCGATTCCGTTCGCACCTATAAAGAGATTGCCGATTTTGTGATGAGCAAGATCGCGGAATTAGCCGATCGTGATCGAGAAATGTATGGAAAGCACGACTGATGCTCCCAATCGTTATTGTTAATCCCCAATCAGCAGGCGGCGCGACGCAAAATGTGTGGCCCGGGATTGCTTGCGAGCTCGCGTCACACTTCGGTCCTTTCAAGCCGCTCTTTACCTCGGCTTCAGGTCATGGCCGTGATCTCGCTGCCGATGCAGCTCAGAAAGGTGCCAGGTTCATCATCGCTTGCGGCGGCGACGGAACCATTTCCGAGGTTGCTAACGGAATTCTCCTTTCAGGAAAAAATGTGGAGTTGGGAATCTTGCCAAGCGGCACGGGTGGCGACTTGAGAAGAACACTTTCGATCCCTTCCCACACGCGGGCGGCAGTTCGGATTCTGCGCGAGGGGCAGACGCGCACGATCGATGTCGGGCGAGTTGTTTTCTCAAGCGACAAGGATGAACACGAGGTCCGCTACTTCCTCGGTGTCGCGTCATTCGGTATGAGCGCCGCCGTAATCGAACGTGTAAAACAGGAAGGCAGTAACGAATGGCTCCCCACGAAAGCTCCGCATTGGCTTGGGGGGCGAGTCGCATTCGGCATGTCTATGTTGAAGACGGCGTTACGAACGACGCCAACGCGGGTAGTGGTGCAGATTGATGATGCGCACGAAGTGCAGCTGACGGTGACGAACCTTTGCATTGCCAATGCGCGGTACTTTGGTGGTGGAATGAAGATCGCGCCGGATGCAAAGCTGACTGACGGTAAGTTTGATGTGATTGCGGTGGGCGACTTAGGCGCGTTCAAAATCTTGCGAAACTCACCACGGTTGTACACGGGAACTCACCTGTCGATGGCCGAAGTGGAGCATACGTTGGCAAAGAAGGTGATTGTCCGCGCCGCTGATCCTAAAACTGAGATAACCCTGGAAGTTGATGGCGAGCTGCCCGGTCGATTGCCGGCCACTTTTCAGATTTTACCTGCGGCATTACGAGTGAGGTGTCCTCGCTAGTCATTGTACAAATTCCGGCTGCTCGCCGAATTTGGCCGCCAGGTTGGTAAGGTACTTTTCCATCTGGGTTGTATGACCAATCACGAAACGAGAAACGAATCGAAAGATCGGGTTCGAGACCTTTCCAACTTCCGTGATCTTTACCGTGCTACCTTGCGGCAAAGATTGGATATCGATCTCCCAGCGGCCGCTGAACGGTCCATCAAGATCGACCAACTCTCGAACCATGCGGTTCGGAGGCTTTGATTCAGTCGTCATCAGCGAAAGTTGATTTCCGTCCTTATACCTTTCTTGCCAGACCGGTTTTCCCTCTCGTTCACCGAGGCTTTGCACACTCTCCACATCGGTGCGCCAGTTGGGTTCATTGGCGTGATCGTTGATCGCGTCCCAAATGGCCTGCGGTTGCTGTTTTGTTTTGAGAGTGCGCGAGGCGACATGTTGCTCCGGAAGAAAAGCGCCGATCACTACCACGACGACAATCAAGAGGACCAGCAGGCCCAGTATTCCTAGTAGCCATCTTTTCATAGCTGCGAATGATCGCAGAATCTGTCTTGCGCGCCAAACGATTCTGTAACGCGCCGATCAGAGCGGCATAAGAAGTGCGATTGAAAGTGCCAGACGTTGTTTCAAACGTCGACAATCCCCCGACAACCGGGCAGAAAGCACCGGCTTTTCCCCCCCGAGCCGGTTGCTTCTGCTGAATCTCCCCGAGCCCAGTGCCAAAAAGCGTTAGTTCACCACTGACGAATATAGGCACTTGCTACAGCTAACGAGGTCGCCTGATCGCCAGGTTTCACTCGACCTCGTTGATCGGTTCCTCAAAGAACTATCACCTTCACTTCCCGGGAAAATTAATCAAGATGATCTACCGAAGTCGGGTCCGCAAACTTCTCCTTATTACCTCCGCTCTCTTTCTCCTCTTTGTTAGTCCCTGCCTGTTACTCACAGCAGATGCGCGTGGAAAAAGATCCAAAACTTCAAGCCGTGGCCGAGCGGCAAAGGAAACCCGCTCGCGCAAATCCAAGAAGGGTGATCGAACGGTAGTTGCTAAGCGACAGCGTGGTGAATCACGACGTGCGGCAAGGCGTCGTGCCGAAGCAGCAAGGTTGGCCGCAATCGCTCGTCAACGAGCAATTGATGAAGCACTGCGGGAACGAGTGCAGACTTTGATCGCGAATGATGATCTCGCTGGCGAAGATCCAGAAGTTCGTCGGGTTGCGGTCGAAGCTTTGGGAAAACGGGCCGGT
>DATBMP010000189.1:0-10870 GCA_036554845.1 Pyrinomonadaceae bacterium | reverse complement strand
TTGTAACTCATCGAGGGCGCGTGCGAATGCTGCACGTTCGGTGACTCCACTCTCCGCGCGTAGGTCCGCAGTGGCCAGTTCGTGTTCGCGCCGCAGTACTTTGAGAACACGCTGGGCCGCTGGTGACAAAAGTTCGGGCTCTTTGCGCCGGGGCATCCAGATGGCGGCAAAATGGCTTATCAAGCGCGGCGCGACAAAAATCGAACGACCGCCCGCGAGTTTCGCGTAGTAAACGCGACCGCGGCGCATGACTTCGTCTTTAAGATACCAGGTGAGGCTCGTCTCTTCGTCCTTCTGTACATGGCGAGGCAAACTAACATCGCGGCGACCGCACACCGCGATGTACAACGATGGACCAGCGCGACGCGTATCTGTCAGCGTATTTGCAAAGCCCACGTCTTCGATAAAACGTTCGGCCTGAACCGCGCTGTCAACGCGGAGGTCTTCCTCGCGCCGCCACATCCGATCGCGATGTAGTTCAATCTGTTCGGGGAGAGGCGTAATGGTCATCGGGTTAGGCCGGTCTGATTTGAGACGATGTCTAAAGTCTAGAAAAGAGTCTAAGGACCAGACAATTTTCGACCCTGCGAAGGTCAGAACGTTAAAAAACCGAAGCTATTTGGTTGGCCCAAGTTTTGCTCGGGTTTTGGGAAAATACCAAGCAACGTATCCCAGGACAACCTCAAGGCTTATCCCCACGGCTGAATTCGAGCGCGCAACCCGTCGCAGCGCTCGTTTATTAGCCAGCATCGGAAGAAGTGATCGTGCCTCACTGCAAGGAATTCACTTCTCCCACTTTCGCCTCTTGCGACGGACGTGACGTATAAAGAAAGGCCACAAAATGACTGGCATTCTCAAAGCGACTCTGATGAGTGCTCTTCTCCTGGCAACGGTCACGCTCGGGATCGCGGAAGCCAAAGCTGACCCGGTTACCTTTTCCACCTCCGGCACCTTTACGTGCGTAGGCTGTGCCGGCAGCGGCAGTAACTCGGTCACCTTTTTGGGTGCAGCAGGCAGCGCTGCGATGCTCACCTTCACCGGTCTGGGATCCACCAGCCTGAACACACCAACAGGTAGCAGCTTTGGCAATTTCCAGATGTTCGTGACCGGCACCTCCACAGTCTCCCTTTCCGGTACCTTCACGCTGACGATTACCCAGACGGTCCCGAGTGTCGGATCGGACAGCTTCTCGGCAACTTTTACCGGACTGTTCAGCGGTTCTAGCTCTGGAAGTGGTGTAGTCAACTTCACCGTCACCTCAGTAACGATTGGTGCAAACACCTATTCGATCACCAACAACCCACTTAACCTGGTTCCTCCGGCGTCAAACAACGGCATCACCACTGTGCAGGGACAGATAACTACCACCACTACTGCCCCCATTCCGGAACCTGCCGCAATGTTGCTTCTGGGTACCGGCCTTCTCGGTATTGTGGGCGCTGCCAGAAAACGGTTTAAGTCCTCCCGCGAGTGAACCATCCGCTGTCGACCGTCTTCCACCTGGTCCAAAGTTCAACTTCGCTGAACGGGACGTTGGACTTTGGACCTTGGACTTCAGTTAGAATTCCACCTCAACTTTATTGATGATGTTTGACCAGTGAGTAGCTGGTTCGAGTCCTGCTCCGCGCACCCCTTCCCTTAAGAAAAATACAAAAGCGGTTGGCTGCAAAGCCATCCGCATTTTTAATGTGGTAGACGGTGGCTAGCCATTCCCTTCCTATAACCGATGTCCTTACTAAGAAATCGGAGGCCTAAGACATGGTCCGTTGCGTGCGGCCTGATTTGAAACGTCCGAGAGGAAGCCAGCTGTGCACAAAGGTCATGTTGGAATGGTTTCGGCTTGCCGTATCCCCATGCGGTATGCCTCTGGCTCACCGAATGTTGCATTGAGTGATCAGGCTGCTCCTGAATGTTCGGACATTGGAGGCATAGCCTCGGACAACGGGGAGGACTTCGGTCAGCCGGAGGCTTACCGCAAGGGATGCGGCAAAGCCGACTGAAGAATTCGGACTTCTTGTGCAAGGCCGTCGCCAACACCGCGCTGAAGCCCGGTGAGAATAGGAGGTCAATCGCTACTCGCATGTATGAGTTAGCAGGAGACTTCTTGTTCAAAGCCATGGCCGTTTGATTTGCCTTGGATATATCATCCCACGTCAGTGGAGCAAAAGAATCAGATCATGAACAGCATAATCCTCAAGACTTTCTTGTTTATGACTCTTACCGTTGGGTTGTTTAGTGTCAGTGACGCTCAGCAATCGACAACTATCTTGACTGGCGAGTGGGTGGGCAACAGCGAGCCGCCGGGCAGGTCAGAGTTTTTGCGTCTGAGTCTTACTGAAAATGCAGGAGAGATACTGAGACCGCTCAAAGCAAAACTGTCATTAGTGCAACTCGAGGGTTCCCGCGTTCGATTGGAACTGAGTTCGATCAAACTCGTGATGACAGGAACTCTTACCGGCGATGTAATCGAAGGAGAGGCCGAGGTGCCGGGAACCAAAGCTCGCTTTCACTTGGTGCGCACCGTGAAGGTCGCGCCGGAAACTTTGGCCAGCTACACGGGCGCGTATCGTTTCCGCAACGGCGATTATCTGGTGATCGATAGCTTTCCCGATTCGCCTGACACCCTGTTTGTGACCGACGTGAAATCCGGCGAAGCCAGAGCCGCGTTCCCAAAATCAGCGACTCAATTCACTGCCGGACCGGCACTGTATGTAGCGTCTCCGCCCCGGCAAACAATTACCTTTCGCGGAGCTGGAGTTCACGTAATCGATTTGGACCAGAGGGGTCGACAACGTGGAGCATTCGCGACGCGAGTTCCCATCGCCCGGGAAGAAGTCACTTTCAAAAACGGTGATGTCACGCTCGCGGGTACGCTGTTGACTCCCGCTGCGGCGCCTTCATCAAAAGTAAAGCGCCCAGCGGTCGTGTTCGTCCATGGTGGTGGCCCGCAATTGCGCGAAGTGTTTTGGGGTCTCGGTTACCTCTTCGCTGCACGCGGGTTTGTTGTCCTCAGTTATGACAAACGAGGCGTCGGCAAATCGACGGGTAACTGGGGTGAGGCGAGCTTTGAAGACTTAGCGGATGACGCGGTGGCGGCAGCCAGGCTTCTACAGGCACGAAACGAAGTTGCCGCGCATCAGATCGGTTTTTGGGGACTTAGTCAGGGCGGGTGGATTGCTCCGCTGGCCGCATCACGTTTTCCGGACGCGGCTTTTGCGATCGCTTTGTCAGGAGGTGGCCTGTCACCCGCTGAGACAGAGTTGTTTGATACCGAATACGAATTAACCAAGGCGGGCTACACCGCGAAAGAGGTGACCGACGCGCTGACGTGGCAAAAGCTAAAAAACGACATCATTGCTTCACCTTCTTCTAACAACAAGTGGGAAGAGTACGCAAAGCTCAGGCTCACTGCCAAAGATGCCAAATGGTTTCGCCATCAAGGCATAGACGTCTTTGGGCCGGAGCCACGCGACCATCCATTCTGGACACACATGCGGCGCTTTTATTTCTACGATCCCGCGCCAACATTGCGCGCTTCAAAGGCTCCCCTACTGGCGATATTCGGGGAGCTTGATACACCTGAAGGTGTTAAAGCGAATGTGCGTGCGATGAGGCAAATCCTGGATCAGGCAGGACGCCGGGATTACACCATTAAGGTCTACCCAAACGGAAGTCACAACCTGATGGAGGTTCCGCCTGACAATCCAAACGAGTGGGTCCGCCGCAAACGATTCCCACCAGGTTTCTTTGAAACGATGGTCGACTGGACGACAACCCAGCTTCGTCTACGTGCCCCAGCAAAGCGTTAGGCCACGTGTACACTGATCTAACCTTATTAAGTCACGGGCCTTGCTGGTTAAGGCTCCCTGAATATATTGAGCAATAGAGAGATTTGGATGCTGCGCAACTACTCCCTGAACTAGTCCTGACTGCGTAAGATCTTTTCCATCTTTTTGCCTTTTGCGAGTTCGTCGATCAGTTTGTCCAAGTATCGGATCTTTTGCATCAACGGGTCTTCGATCTCTTCCACACGGACCCCGCAAACCACGCCTTTGATTAAAGAAGCATTCGGATTCATCTTAGGAGCCTGTTCGAAGAATGTTCGAAAGTCAGTCTTCTCCTGGATCTGTTTCTCTAAACCCGTTTCATCGTAGCCGGTCAGCCAGAAAATGATTTCGTCGACCTCTTCTTTTGTGCGTTTTTTCCCTTCAGCTTTTCTTACGTAAAGGGGATATACGCTCGCAAAACTCATTGCAAAGATTCTGTGTTGTTCCATTAAATGACCCTCGTGAAAAAATGATTTTCCGCATCGACACTCTTCGGCTCCTGAGATGGGAGGTGTAGCCGACAGGAAATCCGAGACTCAGATGATTCTCACGCCATTCTGTCTAAGCAGTGGTTTTCAGTTTACCGCCCATGATCGTCATTGGAAGTAGAAGCGCCGTAAAGATAACGTGATACCAAATGGGAACATACGGCCAGGACATAACGACCTTCAGTAAACCAAGGGCCACCAGCAGAAAGCCGACGACTAGCGGCGCGCGTCTGTTTTCACCGGCGACCAACGCGGCCAGAAATCCGGACGCCACGGAGACAATCGAACCGAGCACAATATGTATAAGAAGAAGCGTCGTGTTCGCTGTGAACTGACCGCCATTCTCAATGGCCGCTTGGAACGCGACTTGATGAACGCCGTATCCCTCCGGCCACATGGCCGAAAGAATTTTCTCGCTTCCAACCCACAAGATCACCCAACCAAAAAATCCGGCAATAACACCCAAAACGATTCTAAGCATAGATCTCCTCTATTCATTTCTTGAGTTTTTTGTCGAACTGAGATTGAAACGCTGCGTGTCATGAAGTCAATCCCACCCGCGGTTGCGGGTGGGTCGGTCGTGACGATCTCTTTTGGCTCACATGCGTAGGGTTCCGGCGTTACGCCGTTAAGGTTTATCCGCTTAACAGATGGATCGCACTTTCTAGTCCTACCCACCACGTTTCCTCGATCAAAACCCGACCTCTTAACGCTTGACCAAAAAGCTTGAGGTGTTAATCCAACGGCTATAGAATCTTTTCCCCCCAAAAGCCAATTTTCGTTAAGAAGTGAATCACCGTGAATCTCTGCGATTCGTGGTGATGGGTTGCGACAGTTGATCGTTTCACAAAGAGTTATCCACACCTCGCCGCAGCACAAATCAAAATCCAACCCTCGCAGGAAGGACGAACCATGACGCAATCCACTGCTAAAAGCCTGGATCAGCTGCGCGGAACACATTGAAAGGCACGAAAGGAAGTCCTCATGAAAACGAATTGAAGCAGGCTTCTCTCGATTCCACAATTTCTTAACCAGACTTTCAATTAGCTGAACGTTAGGAGGAAACATCATGGTAAGTCCGCAAAAGGGAGTCTCAGGTAAAGACACTCTCATTGATGCAAAAGTCGGGACAGTTGATATGAAGCTTGAGGTCGTAGTAATTCCCGTTTCGGATGTCGAACGGGCTGAGCAGTTCTATCGTAAGCTCGGGTGGAGGCAGGACGTCACGCCGCCCGGCTCGGGAGTATTCCAATTTACGCCACGCGGTTCCGCGTGTTCGATCCAATTCGGTGGGAATCTCACTTCGGCCGCACCCGGTTCAGTCCAGAGAACGTACTTGATCGTCTCTGACATCGAAGCCACTCGAAAGACATTGCTTGATGCTGGCATCGAGGTGAGCGAGATCTTCCACCTCGGCCCGAACGGTTTTGCAGCTGGACCAGATCCGGAACATGGCACCTACCGATCGCTTGCGACGTTCAACGATCCAGATGGCAACAGTTGGCTGTTGCAGGAGATCACGACGCGGCTTCCCGGTCGTATCGACTCAGGTATCACTTCGTTCGGCTCAATAACCGATCTCTCAAGCGCGCTGAAACGTGCGGAGGCTGCACATGGCGAGTACGAGAAGCGCATGGGCGGACAGCGCGACGAAAACTGGCCAGATTGGTACGCAAAATACCTGGCGGCGGAGCAGTCAGGCGAAGAGTTGCCGCAATGAACACGCGCGTGCGTTAAGAATGCTGCTCTTCACTCTGGAGGAGTTTCAGGTTTATAGACGCGCGGGACAGCTTGAGATTGTCCTCGCTCCGCCGTCTTCACTCCTCCAGGGTGCAGACAAATCACAATTGTGATCGTTGCCTCGCAAGCCTGACCCCGATCTGAACTCAACCACTCAACCGGCGCCTTGAGGATCAATAACCGAGGATTCAATACCCAATCGCCAGGCCATCCTTGCGAGGGTCGGAGGCGCCCATGAGAGTGCCGTTCACCGGGTCAATCATGATTGCCTGGCCCCCACCCATCGATGATCTCAAGATCCCGGGAGGTGAAGCCCTCATGTGGCCCAGGATGATTAGCCGGTCAATCACTGTTGCCGGAATTTCATCCTCGAGCAAGATGGACCGACCGCTCAAATAACGGTAGCGCGGTGCATCAATCGCCTGTTGCAACCCCATCCCCAGATCGATGATGTTGACCAAGACCTGCACATGTCCTTGCGGCTGAATACCGCCACCCATCACACCGAACGACATGAACAGCTTGTTGTCTTTAAAGACCATCGCCGGAATGATCGTGTGAAAAGGGCGCTTGCCCGGCTCGAGATGGTTGGGGTGGGCTCGATCAAGTGAAAACGAAGTGCCGCGATTCTGAAGTACGATTCCCGTGTCGCCGGCGACAATACCTGATCCAAAAGAGTCGAAGACACTGTTAATGAACGACACAGCGTTGCCGTCCTTGTCGACGACCGTTAAGTAGGTAGTGTCGGATCCGACGTTGATTTCTCCCGCGGGTGGTGAATCCAACGCTTTGTTCGGATTGATAAGTGCGCGTCGTTTGGCAGCGTAGTCCTTCGACAGCAACTCGACTACAGGCACTTTGGAGAAAGCCGGATCAGCGATGTAGCGATTGCGATCGGCGAAGGCAAGTTTGGTTGCTTCAATCAGCGTGTGATAGTAGCGATCAGGTTGCGCGCTCAACGCTGCAAGATCGAAACCCTCGAGGATGTTAAGCGTCAGTAACGCGGTCAACCCCTGTCCATTCGGGGGAATTTCATAGACCGTGTAACCGCGATAGTTGGTCGAGATCGGTTCAACCCATTCTGATTTTTGCGCTGCCAGGTCTGCCAGTGAAATGAAACCGCCATTCTTCTCGCAGTAGTCAGCGATGGCTCTTGCTATTTCACCTTTGTAGAAAGCATCCCGACCGCTGCGGGCCAGCGTGCGGAACGTACGAGCCAGGTTCGGGTTGCGGAAGATCTCACCTGGTCTTGGCGCTCTCCCCTCAATCAGGTAGTTAGTTGCAGCTGCGGCATTCTTCTTCAACTTTGTCACTTCAGCGTTCCAGTCTTCAGCAGTCTTCTCCATGACTGGAAACCCTTGTTCGGCACATTCAATAGCCGGCGCGAGCAGATCCGCAAGCTTTATGGTGCCGTACTTTTCCAATAGGGTTACCCAGCCATCAAACGCACCGGGGACAGTTATGCTTTCCATACCGAACTCTGGCATCCGCGTGATGTTCCGCTTAGCAAAGTAATCAAGAGTCAAAGCTTTTGGTGCTCGCCCACTGGCATTGAGACCTTTCAGCTCGTTCGTTTTCGCCCAGTAAACGAGCATGAAGGCGTCGCCGCCTACGCCAGTCATCATGGGTTCCGTTACGTTGAGCATGGCCGCCATCGCGATCGCTGCATCTACGGCATTGCCACCGCGTTTGAGGACCTCAAGACCGACCTGCGAAGCAAGCGGTTGGCTAGTAGCAACCATTGCATGTTGGCTGCGCACAACCGATCGACCCGGCTTGACTAGTGAGGGCTGCTTTTTGTCTTGGGCCAACGGTTGGATGTTTGTCGTTAACATCAGCGCGGTTATCGCAGTTGCCATGTAGATGCGAGCCGATCGCGGCAATGAAAGAATTGTCATTGGGGACATAGGCGTACCTCCTCTTCACTCCGGAAGAGTGACATGTTTATAGCGGACGAGTCGTTATGGAGCCGGCACTCCGTTAGGAGTGCGATGTTTCGGTCCACATTTCGCTCCTAGCGGAGCGAAGACAATATCAAGCTGTCCCGCGTCTATAAACATTTCACTCCTCTGGAGTGAAGACAAGGCGCGGCGAATGCAGATAAAACTTGATCGTCTCCGCGTGCTCTCCGCCGGAGGAGTGACCTGCATTCACTCCGTACGAGTGTCATGTTTTATAGCCGCCGAGTCGCTGAGGAGCCGGCCCCGGCGTGATGGAGAATAGGTTTTTCAGAAGCTAACTCCCCACCGCCACCTGAAACTGCTCGAGCTTTCCGTCCGGCGTCTCATAAGTCCAGGCGCGGATGGTTTTGTCTTTGAACCGAATCATGTACACGCGGCCGGTCATGCCGCCGCGCAGACTCTGGCTGGTTTGCATAAAGGATTCCCACTTGCCGAGTGGGCCAAGGCTGCTCTTGAAATCCGCCAACGCCTGTTCGCTGAAGTAACCATTCGCGTTGTCAGTAAAGAGCGCGCGGTCAATCTCTCCTCGCTGTAGTCCTTCGAGTATCTTTTTCGCTTGTTCGAGTTTTGCAGCCGTCGCTGGATCGTTCGTCACGAACAGCAAAGGCGGAATGCCGGAAGCGATTGGACCAGACGCGCCGCCACTATCTTGATTCGTCAGTACAACTACCGCCACGCGATCGTCGGGAAAGACAATGTTCGTTGAAGTAAAACCTGACACTCCGCCACCGTGCGAGAACGCGCGGCGATTTAGTGCGGAAGTCACTGTCACCCCAAGTCCGTAATTCGTACCCAATCCATCTCTCAGCAATGTCTCACTGCCGAGCGCGAGATACGAAGCCGGTTTCAAGAGCTTTCGTTCCATGATCGAGATGTTCCACTTCGCGAGATCCTCAGGCGTCATCGCCAACTGTCCCGCGGCGAATAACCAGCCCTTGCCCTCTTTCGGCGCGACTCGCAAAGGGCCGAGCGCATAACGCACATATCCGATCGGATCGCTTTCAGTAAGCCGCTCTTGATCGACATCCATTACGCTAGTCATTCCGAGCGGCTTGAAGATGTTCTCCTGTAAGAACTGAAAGAACGGCATGCGCGCGGCCTTCTCGACAATCACGCCGGCAATCACATAGCCCGTGTTGCTGTACTGCCATTTCGTACCCGGCTCATAGTCAAGTGGCTTCATCGCCCAGGTATCCATGAGCTTGCGCGCGGTTATGGGCTCGAGCATTGGCTTCATCACGTAATCCTGCGGCCAGTAGTCCTGGTAACCAGATGTGTGCGACAGCAGTTGTCGAATCGTGACTTCATTCGCGCGCGTGAGATCGGGAATGTACTTCGCGACTTTGTCATCCAGCGAAAGCTTTCCTTGCTCGTGCAGAAGCAGAATCGCCGCCGCCGTGATCTGTTTGCTGATCGAGCCGATGCTGTAACGCATCTGTGTGGTCGCTGGTGTCTTCGGTTCGATCTTCGCATCGCCGTACGCTTTGACGTAGACGAGCGTGCCGTCTTTGACGACAGCGATCGATGCGCTGGGCACGCCGGTCCGCGCCATTGTGTCAGCCACCAGCTTGTCGATTTTCTCAGCGGTGTCGGGCGCGAGTCGTGCTTGCGAAAATGTCTGTGCGGCAAAACCAAGTATTACTACAAACGAGCAGATTGGAAGTATAGAGCGACGCATGCTGCATTTTCTCCTCTATGGGATTACAACTTGAATGGCGTGCGGAGCATACCAAGAGGCGGAGCGTTCTCCCATCGCCGGAGAAATTATTATTTGGCTGCAGACGATCATCGTTGGGCCAAGGCATAGCCTTCCTATTTTGAGGGCGCTCCGGTAAGGCAAAGCCTTACCGCGAGGGATGCGGCCGAGCCGCCAGCCGTCAATCCGGCTATTTTGTCCTCATCAACCTAAATCCTATGTTTCCAAGGGTTTGTGTCCCAATAATGTGGTAAGGTTTAACAGCCGATCAACATAAGCATTGACGGTGCTCCAGAAGTATCTGTATGTTTCGGGAAGCCCCCTTGTTTTCGGATCCACTCCGGAAGGCCATTCGATCACGTTAGTCTTCCCCGGCAGACTTAACGGTCCTGCCTGCTCTGTAAACCCTCACCAAACCAGAAGGAAACCTGCCAGCAACCGAGCTTCGAGTTTCGGCGTCTGGCAAACAGTAGATACCAGTGCGGAGTTTAGTAGCGATCGTGTGCGGGCGCGCTAGACGGTTTTTGCGTGGGCGGATCTCCGACGTCCCGACTAATCCGCAAAGACCAACGCAACCAAACATTCGGAGGACTTTGATGAAAAATCATCTCAGGAAGCTAAGCTTGCTCGGATCGGTCTTACTCCTTGTGTCACTCGTGCTCTTACCGACATCGCAGGCGAATCGTAGGAGCGTCTTGAATCAACCTATACCGACGCCATTGGGCAATAACACGATCAGGACCAGCGTCCCCGCCGATTTCTCCTTTGCGAACATCACACCAATTAACGTTCCTGCTCTTGGGGGCAACGGCGGTGGTCTCGCAGATCCCTACCCGTCGATCATCAATGTCTCAGGCGTTAGTGGCACGGTCTCGCTCGTTAAGGTCAGACTCTTGAATTTCAGTCACACCTTCCCGGACGATGTTGACGTTCTTTTGATCAGCCCAACTGGCCGCAACCTAATTCTGATGTCGGATGCCGGTGGTGGGATTGACATGGTGAACAATACGATCACGATAGACGACAGTGCGGTCACTCCATTGCCCAATGCCACGGCGATTGGCACTGACACGTTCCAACCAGCGGACCATGGAACGGGCGATACTTTTCCTGGCCTTGCGCTACCTTATCTGTCACCTGCGCCTGTTGGTGCCAACA
>DATBMP010000206.1:0-3554 GCA_036554845.1 Pyrinomonadaceae bacterium | reverse complement strand
ACGAGCCTTTTCGAAAGGGGCCAGCGCCGTGCGGAAGTCGTTAAGCCGTGCGTAAGAAATGCCGATCGACAGGAGGGTCAGCGCCTGGCGGTAGCTGTCGCCCACTGATCCAAAGAGAGCTTCTGCCTCTTTGTATTTGGTGATCGCTGACGTTTGCGATGCTGCCGTTCCTTGAGCGCGAAGATTTCTTCCTTCCTGGAAGAGTTTTTCGGCTAGCGCATGCGAGTCGTCTGTTGTTGTGGCAGGTCGTGAGGCAATGATCTTGATCGAGTATCTACCAACAGGCGCTTTACTGTTTGGCGAAGTGACCTGGACCCGATACTCACCGTCGTTGGCGGCAACCATCAGGATTGGTTCAGGGCCCCATTGATCGTTCGGACTGTCGGCGCGATAGTTAGTTTCGCCCTGCGGGTTAATCAGAACTACTGCAACGTCGATTCCTTTCTGTTCAACCAGCGCGTACAAAAAGTGTTTCGACTTTAAATTGATTCGATAGGTATGTGTCTCGCCACCTTTCAGTTCACGTTCGACCGCAGCGAGTGGTGCAATCTGGTTTATATCCTGAGATTGATTGGTGGCGCCGGCTTGTGCGCGGATTGGTGAAAAGAGGCACTGGCTTACCGATGCCAGCCCAATCAGGCAAACTAAAAACGCCATGGACCGCCAACCGATAAACTTTGAGGGGGGCGTGCTCACGCCAGTGCCCCGTTCCGAGAAACGAACACTGATTTTTCCCAAACGTATGAGGGTGCTTCGTCTCATTTCACGAATGCGGACGAAATGCTTGAGGCACCTCGAGTCTCTGCAAGCCCCAAAACTTCTTCGTTCAGGATTTGCCTGCGGTTCGTGCGCGGGCTTTTGGTTGCTTGCGCGACTTCTTCGCCGTTGTGTCATCGCCCGCGCCTGCTGACCAGGTTCCTTCTTCTCCGGTGATACCTGGATTGTTGTTTGACCAACCACCTGAAGCCCGGCTTCCCAAAGAGGTCACGGTGATGTCCCACTTCCAACCGTCGTAATCGAAACTCGGGAAGGTGAAGGGAAGAGTGGTGTCAGTGGTAGATGACAGAACCGTTTTGTTGGAGGTTCTGAAATCGTAGCCGGTATCCGTTTGTTTGATCTGACAACCAACCAGGTCCGCACTGTCATTACCGCCGGAAGTACTGCTGATGGTCCATTTTGTTTTGGGCATTTCAATCCTCCTTCAAATTGTTGATAGATTGACAATCACACGAGGGGTTTGCGTTTGCCTTTCGTGCAAACGAAGTGGCCGAATCTCTCGCCCAGCGTGTGCGCTGAGGAGGTTTCTTCGCCGATTAAAGTGACGACTCGTGATCCACGTCCGGGACTCGTGAACAGTTAAACTTATCCTTGGTTCTCATTGGGCCGGCACAGGAGAGAGAAGGCTGCGGCGAAAAAGGCCAGAGTGCCTTTTGAAACGCTTCTCCTATAGCGGGTTCATTTATCGGTATAGCCCATTAGTCTGGCCTAACTGCTATACCGAAAAAGAAGTCTGTATCCCCTCACGGGATCAGAAATGGCATGAATGGGTCGGATTCTACTCGCATATGCGGGCGGAAGGGAATGTTTTTTGTTTGTTTCGATCTTCCGCAACCAGCAAACAGCATCGCGAAAAACGTTTAAAGATCACGAACAGCAGAGCTGTGAAGAAAATTGACACGTATCCGCGGATTAACGCGGATTAAATCTGAAGAGCTCATAGTGTCTTGGGTTTATCCGTGTCATCTGCGTGAATCTGGGCCCTATATATTTCTTCACAGCTTAGGTCGTGGTCTTGGTGTTAGTGGTGTTCGAGGTTTATCGAATGGATCAGTATCCCGCTGGTAGACCGAACTGCCGTCTCTTTCGTATCCGCATTTCGTTCTACAACAGGTTTCGCCGACGATTGTCCTTTGAGAAACTGATTCAATGACACCCTTAAGCCCGGACTACTGACCACACCACGGTCCCTCTCATTAGCAAAACCTTTGACCGCCTCCATTTCGGGCACTTCCTTTTCAGCCCAGACAAGCCAGATCTTTTCCATCCCTTGTTGCTCATCAAAGACAAACCAACTGGCCTCAGGGATTTGAATTTGTTGCTTCTCCTGCAAGACCGCCGAACCGTTGTTAGCTGTCTCAGTAGGAAACATGACGTTGAAGGTAGGTGTTGGATCAGATCCGGAAGGTGGACCCTCGTTCACCAAATAGAGTCGACCGCTCTGTGGACTGGTGATGTGCAATCTAATCCGATAGTCCTTCTCGAAGTTGATGTCATCACGGAGGCGAAATGGATCCTGATACGGTTTGCCATCACGATATTTCTGCACCGTGATCCAGTAAGTCACTTCACGTTGCACGGGTGTTACAGGAGTAGAGTTCGCGGGAGCAGGATTACTGCTGGGCCATAACATCGCGCCGGCGATTAGTAGTGCTGCAATTACAACACCGGCAAGCGCGATTGGAAGAACGCGCGAACGCTGGTCTCTACCAATGTGATGTTCAGTTGTTGTCGCTGTCTTTGAAGGACCTGTAGCTCTTGATGCAGTATCGGGTACTGTTGAATGCTGTGGACCTGAAGTTCTTGATCTACCGAGTTTCTGCTCGAATGCCAACTCCTCCTTCAAGCTCTTGAGATCGATCAGCAAGTCTTTGATCGTTTGATACCGCTCCTCGCGATTTTTGCGCAGCGCTTTGCCGATGATTCTTCGCAACTCCACGGGGGTGTGTTCATCCAGGGGCAGTGGGTCCTTCTCGAGTATCTCGACCAGAGTGTCAACCTCTGTCGAACCTGCAAATGCGCGCTGACCTGACACCATCTCGTACATCACGATGCCAAAGCTGAACACGTCCGTCCTTGAATCCA
Source organism: Pyrinomonadaceae bacterium (assembly GCA_036554845.1). Taxonomy (GTDB): domain Bacteria; phylum Acidobacteriota; class Blastocatellia; order Pyrinomonadales; family Pyrinomonadaceae; genus PSRF01. Next base: position 692 of record DATBMP010000206.1, on the reverse strand, counting down.
GAACCTGACCGCGTGCCTGCTCAGGTGACATGTATTTGAAAGTTCCCATCACGGTCCCTGGCTTAGTGCGATTCTGGACCATGGTGTCTAATTCTAAATCGGCGGGAGTCGGAGCCGATTGAGACTTCTCTGTAAGCTTCGCCAAACCGAAATCGAGGATCTTCACGTAGCCGTCCGGTCGCAGCATGATGTTTTCAGGCTTTATATCCCGATGGACTATTCCCGCTGAGTGCGCTGCCTCAAGAGCGCTCGCAGCCTGAATCGAAACATCGAGGATCTCTGGCAAGTCCATCCGCTCGCGGGCCATGTGCCGTTTGAGTGTTTCTCCGCCGATGAACTCAGTGGCGATGAAGTGTGCGCCCTCAGCCTCACCGATTTCATAGATGGTGATGATGTTGGGGTGATTCAGTGACGATGCGGCTTTGGCTTCCTGAATGAAACGACGCAAACGCTCTTTCTGATCTGTGAATACAGTTGGGAGGAGTTTCAATGCGACTTTGCGATCGAGTTTCTCGTCGCTCGCCAAGTAGACTTCACCCATCCCTCCTTTGCCGATTGGACCAATGATCTGGTAGTGCCCGACGACTTGCCCTGCGACCAGCGCCGGCGCTGGTTCAGCAATAAATTCACCAGCAACCTCATAGGCAGGTGAGTCGATCAGAACGTAGCTCTGTTCGTGAGCGGCAATCAAC
>DATBMP010000170.1:0-7223 GCA_036554845.1 Pyrinomonadaceae bacterium | reverse complement strand
GGCCGAGCTGAGTGATGCGCGCACGGGGCCAATCGACATTTCGCTCGATCTACTGGAGACGCTTCACCGTCGTTGGGTGCTTTTTCTGCGCTCGCTATCGGAGCAGGAGTTGGCCCGCACTTTTCAACATCCGGAATGGGGCAGTGTGGATCTGAGCAAAGCGATCGCGATGTATGCCTGGCATGGAAGGCATCACGTCGCGCACATCACCGCTTTAAGAGAACGTATGGGTTGGAAGTAGGCCGGAGCGCGGGCGTCCTCGCCCGCATTGTAAGGGAGGGCGCGCTTGGGTATCGCAGCGGGCGAGGACGCCCGCGCTCCGCTGAAATCTAAGGAAAACAAATATGCAGATTGGTGATGTGATCTCATGGGAAAGAACATTTACGGAAGACGATATCCGACTGTTTGCAAGACTCTCAGGTGATGAAGGCGAACATCATCTCGTTCCCGACTCACGCGGACGGTTGATGGCCCACGGTCTGCTCACCGCAACACTGCCGACAAAGATTGGTGGCGATATCAACTTCATCGCGCAAGAGATGAATTTCTATTTTCTTCGTCCTGTCTTTTCCGGAGACACGGTCCGATGTGAAGTAAAGGTGCTGGAGTTGGAACCAGGCGATCGCTTTCTGCGCATGACCGCAGACTGCATGTGTCGCAATCAGGATGGGAAGGAAGTTATGAGGGGTGTAGCGCGAGGAGTGATCAAACAGGATCCCTGAGTCTCGCGCTTCCAAGCTATTGCGGCGGTGCTTTCCCGAGGTTCGGTTCTCCGAACGGCAGATCAACCACGATTGGACTGTGATCCGAAATGCGATCTTCCAGACTGTAATTCAGGGCTTTCAAGGTCCTGCCAAAATGTGGAGCGAACAGATGTGGCTCGCTGTTCCCATTTGGTTTGGTGACCGATGGTGGCTTAACAAAGATCCAATCGAGCTTGTACTTACCTACAAACCCGAACTTCCTTTCCACCTCAAAAGTTGTAACGAAGCCTTTTGAACCTCGCTCGTTCGAGTTGCCGAGCGTTTCAGTGCTCCCGCCGATCGAGCGGTTCGCCTCACCCCGAAAATCGAACGCCCCGCCGTCAGCAAAACGAAACTTTTTGAGTTCGTCAAAGAAGCCTGCGGTCGGGTTGGGCGCCACCAAGGGAACATGACGCACCGTAGGATCAGCCTGGTTTCTGGTGTAGGTGATCCCGCCAATCACAATGTCCTTGAAGACACCGAACCCGGTGGCATACGTAAGGCCGCGTTGAATCCAGAAACTCTTGCTTCCGAGTCGTTTCTTGATCTCCCGTTTGAATGACGTCGGCGTTCCGTCTTCCGGTGAAGTGTTCATATCTCCGGCAAGGACCACCGGGTTCTCAATCGGTTTGATAATTTCCAGCACCTCTTCGAGTTGTTTCTCACGATTTTTGGGTTGCGTTCGATCCTCCAGGTGTGTTGCAACGATCGTCATTCGCCCTTTCGGGATGCTGGGATCTACGATGTCGGCCAGCAAGATCATTCGTCCACCACGTCTGACTTCTCGATAAATCTTCTCAAGGAAAACTTGCTCAGCTAGTTTCCGTTTCCCCTTTTCAACCGGTGCCACGCTCTTCTTCTCACCTTCAAACCAGTCGTGAGGCTGGAACTTTAGCGGCACGAGACGCACGTTCTCGAGACGATAACGACTGAGAATCGCGGTGCCGTGCAGTCCTCGATACTGCGACCTATCGACCTTGATACTTTCGAGCAACGCTGGTTTGTCGGTAGCTTCGACATCATCAAATTTCTCGATACCCAGGGCGATCGGATCCACTTCAACGAACTCAACTCCAAAGGCATAGTTCATTCTGAGTGACTGGGCCAAATCAGCAGCCACGTTTTTGTAGTCCGTGCGCCTCATACCCCAGTCAACTTCATTAAGTATGATCACATCGGCCTGATTCAGCAGGGAAACTTCGCGCAATATCCGGTTACGTTCAGCGCTACTGTGGGCCTGCTTCGTCTTACTAAGTAACGACGCAAAACTTGGCGGTGCTCCCAAGGCCCGGGCAACCGATTCGTACTCAAGCCCTCGTTCTATGTTCCAGAAGGCGACGCGCAGAAACTGACCAAGTGCATTACTACCAGGCTTGAGTGGTTTCACACCGCGGTCAGAAGCCGAGTTGCTGACAAACGGAGTCGTCAGCATCGTGTTGAGTTTTGTTTGCAGTTCCTGATTTGGCGTGGCTTGCTCATAGAGCTGGACCAGTTCCTCGTAAGTCAAGAGTTGTGGTCCATTCTTCTGAGCGTTGGCAACGGTGAATAGTGACAGGACTAGCAGGGACGACAGAAAAAGTTTTGCGTCGCTAAGCGCGAAACGACGTACACGAATACGCAATCGGGTGACCTCCACGTTAGTTGGTACGAAGGCGCAATTTTACACGAAACGGCGGGAAGGCACGCGGGTCGGGTGATCCACGTGCCTCTTAATTTGGGGGGCAGCAGTCTTGGGAAAACCTTCAGTCGATGTTTAGTCGTCAGTTGGTCATTACGAAGTTGTAGGTGATTACCCCGGAAACCTTTACCGGAGTTTCGCCAATCATCGTCGGTGAAAAACGGGCTTGATAAGCGGCGTTCCTGGCGGCGTGCGAAAGCAGGGGATGTCCTGAAACAACCTGAGCGGAAACGACTTTTCCAGTCACATCGATCAACACCTGAACGGAAACAGTGCCTTGAGCTCGGACCCTTCTGGCCGTTTCGGGATAGGGTGGTTTCGGCAAAGAGACCGCATAACCATTGAGAACCGGTCTGCGAACCACTGCGGGCACAGGTCTTTGGTCCAGGACGGCTGGTGGCGGGTCGGGAAGAACCACGAGATTGTTTCTCACAACAGTCCTGCCGCCACCGCCAGAACCGGTTGGATTGTCTGCGCCGCCAGTTGGATCACTGTCCTTGGGACCCAGGACCACGATTCCAGTGGTCGGTACCGGAATAGCTTTATTAGGTTCTGCTGAGATCTGGTCAGGTACCTTGCGCGGATCTGAAGTGTTGGAAACCAACGTTTGACGAATGTGAACATTCTGTTGGTTAGCGTTGTGGTTACTTCTCGTTGGTTGAGTTGGAGTTCGCACGATCGGATCGGTTACAGGAGTTGGCAGATCGACCAACGGCATGATGGTTACGAGCTCGAGATCTTGCTCACTGAGTCGGGCGTCTACAGCCTGAATGCTAATTACACCAGCCACGATGAACAGCAGCGCATAGGCAGCCATCGTCATAAAAAAGAACGAGCCACGCCTCTTCAGCTCGCGTCGGTGCGAACTGGATTCAATCAAGTTACTAAACATCAGGTCCTCCCAATGCCGGTGCCGTCGGGTCGCGGGAGCTGTCGGAATGTTAGACCCCGGATAGGTTGCGATTGTTCCCGGTATGAGACCAGAGGTCAGAAGTCAGTGGTCAGAGTCAGAGGTCAGAAGTCAGAGTCAGAGGTCAGAGTCAGAGGTCAGAAGTCAGAAGTCAGAGATTTCGATTGCGGCGGCTTTGCCGCATCCCTTGCGGTAAGGCTTTGCCTTACCGTCACGCTGTGTGTTCTTCCTGGCTATGCCTCCGACGCGAGGGCTTAGGCGCAGCCTGGTTGCATCGTCCGGACGGTAAGGCAAAGCCTTACCGCAAGGGATGCGGCAAAGCCGCCGCGAAGAAATCTCTGGCTACTGACCTCTGACTTCTAACTTCTGACTCGCTTGCGTTAGGATTACCGCGCTCGCCTAACCACTTTCCGGAGATTTCGCTCATGGCAACCAGACAGGCTTACCAGGAGGATCTTAATCCGTTTGAGATCGCCAAACAGCAGTTCAATCGCGCCGCTGATTACCTGGATCTCGATAAGTCGATGCGCCACGTTTTGAGTCACCCAAAACGCCAACTCATCGTTTCGATTCCGGTAAAGATGGATGGCGGCGACGTCCAGGTTTTTGAGGGCTACCGCGTGCAACACAACATCGCGCGCGGTCCGGCTAAAGGTGGAATCCGTTACCACCCAAAAGTGACGCTCGATGAAGTGAAGGCACTCGCCTCGTGGATGACGTGGAAGTGCGCCACGGTTGGCATTCCCTATGGTGGCGGCAAAGGCGGCGTAATCTGCGATCCCAAGTCACTCTCAATGAGCGAGCTGGAAAGGTTGACCCGCCGTTACGCATTTGAGATAGCCCCTATCATCGGACCAGATCGGGATATTCCCGCGCCTGACGTCTACACTGACGAACAAACAATGGCCTGGATCATGGACACGATCTCGATGGTTCGTGGTCATACAGAGTTGGGTGTCGTCACCGGGAAACCGATCTCGCTCGGAGGCTCGCAGGGACGGGCAGAAGCAACTGCCCGGGGTTGCCTTTATGCCTTACGTGAAGCTTGTCGTTTACGGGGGCCTAGCCTCAATGGTGCTCGAGTCGCCGTTCACGGGTTCGGGAACGCCGGAGCAAATATCGCGCGCATGGTGGCTGAGGACGGAGCTCGAGTTGTCGCCATCTGTGATTCGAAAGTTGGTTTGTACTCTGAGAAAGGCATCAACATTCCCGAAGCGTTGCGACACAAGGAACAGAACAGCTCTTTGCAGGGATTGAGTGGTGTGACTGAAATAGGCTGCGACGAAGTTCTTACGGTTGATTGCGACATCCTGCTGCCTTCTGCGCTCGAGAATGCGATCACTCTCGACAATGTGAGGAACGTGAAGGCCAGCATCATTGCCGAGTTGGCAAATGGACCTACGACGCCTGCAGCCGATCGTGTGTTGGAGGGCGGGAATGTCTTTTTAATTCCCGACATCCTGGCGAATGCCGGCGGTGTGACTGTGAGTTACTACGAGTGGGTTCAGGATCAGTATTCGTTCTTCTGGCCCGAGAAGAAGATCAATGACACACTCGAGCAGACGATTCGCGCAGCATTTCGTTCAGTGCATGAAACAGCAATTCGACACAGCACAGATATGAGGACTGGAGCATATATTCTGGCGGTGGAACGCGTTGCTGAAGCGACAAGGGTGAGGGGGATATTTCCGTAAGATGAGTCGGTTGTCAGTGTTCGGCAATGTCGAGGATCCACCCGATGGCGCGAGGTGGTACTGATTCTCTTGCCACAGAAATCACTCATTCGAGTACCAAAGACCAAACGGGCAAGACCCTCTGACCACTGGACAACTGTCAATCACAGTGACAACCGACAAGTGACCACTGACAAAAGCCAAGACGCAGTAGTCCCAAAACTAAACACCAAAGACCAACTACCATGAAAGACACAATCACTGTCTACGAAAAACCAACCTGTTCAAAGTGCCGCGAGATGGACAAACTTCTGCGCGAACATTCGGTTCCGTTCGAAAAGGTGAACTACTACATCGAACCGCTGAGCAGGAAGAAACTGAAGGAACTGATCCGCAAGATGAAGATCAAACCCCGCGATCTGTTGCGCACCAGTGACCCGATCTATCGAGAACTTGGTCTGGCTAAAGGCGACTTCTCCGAAGATCAACTTATCGAGCTGATGGTCGAACATCCCGACCTGATGCAGCGCCCGATCGTTGAGCGAGGCGACCGCGCTGTGCTCGGACGTCCTACCGAAAACGTAGAAGAGCTGTTGTAGTTGAACGGACCGATAAGGAGCACTTTGAAGAAACCTGAAACAGTCTACGCCTGCCAGAACTGTGGGCATCAATCTCGCAAATGGTTGGGTAAGTGTCCTGAGTGCGGCGAGTGGAACTCGCTCGTCGAGGAACGCGTGCACGAGGCGAAGCACGTTCGACGCGGCTTTCAAAAACGCGACGTGGAAGCCATTGCTTATTCAGAGATTGAGTCACAGGACGACGTCCGCATTACCAGCGGCGTGACCGAGTTTGATCGCGTTCTCGGTGGCGGCATCGTTCCCGGCACACTGGTCCTGATCGGCGGCGATCCGGGCATCGGCAAAAGTACACTGCTGCTTCAAGTAGCTGACAGCATCGGCTCGACCGGCGCAGTTGTTCTCTATGTCTCGGGCGAGGAATCGGAGCGCCAGATAAAACTCCGCGGCGAACGTTTGAAAGTCGACGCGAAGAATCTCTATCTGCTACCTGAAACCACGCTGGAGAACATCTTTCATGAAGTCGATCGTTTGAACCCCGCCGCAATAGTCGTCGATTCAATTCAGACGGTTTACTCAGCGATGATCGAATCAGCGCCAGGTTCCGTCTCGCAGGTGAGGGAAGTGGCAAACCAGTTCCTGATGCTGGCAAAGAACCGCGGTGTTCCGGTTTTTCTCATAGGCCACATCACCAAAGACGGTTCCATTGCTGGTCCAAAGGCTCTCGAACACATTGTCGACACAGTGCTCTATTTTGAAGGCGAGCGACACCACAACCATCGCATCGTTCGTGCGACAAAGAACCGCTTCGGAGCGGCCAACGAAGTCGGCGTGTTTGAAATGACTGGATCAGGATTGATGCCGGTAGCAAATCCATCGCAGATGTTCCTGCAGGAGCGTCCCGAAAATGTTGCTGGAAGCATTGTCAACGCTTGTATGGAAGGGACAAGGCCTTTGCTGGTCGAAATTCAGGCGTTGGTTTCGGGTTCGAAATACGGTACGGGACGGCGCATGACTCAGGGCGTAGACCAGAATCGAGTGTCGTTGTTGATAGCGATGTTGGAAAAGCGAGTTGGTTTGCAGATGCTGGGCGACGATGTGTTTGTCAACATCGCAGGTGGATTAGAAGTGGATGAACCTGCTGTGGATCTGGGTGTAGTCGCTGCCATCGCCTCGAGTTTCAAGAACCGTCCAATCGATCCGCATACGGCCGTGTTTGGAGAGATCGGCTTAACTGGAGAAGTGCGTGGCACGATGCAAGCTAGTGCGCGCGCGCGGGAAGCGCAGGCACTCGGATTCAAGCGGATTGTGATGCCGGCATCAAACACCGCTGGTCTGGAACGTCTGCTTGGTCTGAAGGTGATCGGAGTGAAGTCGGTTGATGATGCGTTGGCGGAACTGTTTTAGGTGGGCAGTGGTCAATGGTCATTTGTCAGTTGTCAGAGGCGGCATTGTCAGGTTTCAGTTGTCAGTTTCAGTTGCCAAAGATTTCAGGTTGGGAAGGGTGCACTGCACCCTTGACTGACACAAAAAGTTAAGCATAGTCCCTTATGGGAGGAAAGGCTTAACAATGTCAGAGAACCTACCTAGCAAACGACGCAGCTACACGCGGGAATTCAAACTCAAAGTGTTGCGCGAGATAGA
>DATBMP010000150.1:0-13331 GCA_036554845.1 Pyrinomonadaceae bacterium | reverse complement strand
TTCTTTGTGGAACCTGAGATTCTCGAGTAGCAACACCTCGCCGTCTTTCATGGCTGCGGCTTTTTCCTCTGCCGCTGGTCCAATACAGTCGTCTGCAAAAGCAACTGGCTTACCCAGCAACTGCGAGAGATGTTTGGCTACGGGTGCGAGACTGTACTTTTCGACGCGTTCACCTTTTGGTCGCCCAAGATGCGAAGCAAGGATCACACGAGCGTTATGTTCAAGCGCGTATTGAATAGTCGGGAGGGTCGCGCGAATCCGCGTGTCATCTTCAACGATGCCGTCTTTGATCGGCACGTTGAAATCGACGCGAATAAAAACGCGCTTAGATTGAAGATCAAGATCTCGAATGTTGAGCTTTGCCATGCTTTCGTTCTGGAGCGCGGGCGTCCTCGCCCGCCTCGGTGATAACGGAAATACTTAAAATCGCGGTACGACTCCGACTTAACAATTGTTCGCACCTGCCGGTAGCGGGCGAGGACGCCCGCGCTCCGTTCGTGGCCCTTACATTCCCTTCCCTGCGATGTACTTGATCAGATCCCGCACACGACATGAGTAACCCCACTCGTTGTCGTACCAGGAAAGGATCTTCACCATGCGACCGTCGATCACCTTCGTATACTCTGCATCCACTATCGAAGAGTTTGAGTTCTTTCGAAAGTCGCAAGAGACTAAAGGCTCTTCACTGAACGCCAGAATCCCCTGCAACTCTTCATTCGCAGAATCTTTCAGCGCCCGGTTCACCTCTTCAGCCGTTGTCTCTTTCTCAACGGCAATCACGACATCAACAAGCGAGACGTTAGGCGTGGGAACCCGTACTGAGATCCCGTCAAACTTTCCTTTCAATTCCGGAAGGACCAAAGCTACCGCTTTCGCTGCTCCGGTCGAAGTGGGGATCATACTGAGGGCAGCAGCACGCGCCCTTCTCAGATCCTTGTGCGGAAGGTCCAACAACTGCTGGTCATTGGTGTACGAGTGAATCGTCGTCATCTGCGCCGAGCGAATGCCGAACTTCTCGTGAATGACTTTGGCGACAGGCGCCAGGCAATTCGTCGTGCATGATGCATTTGAGATCACATGATGGGCGGCGGGGTCGTATTTATCCTCGTTGACACCGAGAACGATCGTTATGTCTTCGTTCTTAGCCGGCGCCGAAATGATCACCTTCTTGACGGTTCCACGCAGATGCTTCTTAGCGTCTTCGGCTTTGGTAAATCGACCAGTTGACTCAATGACAACCTGCGCACCAACGGATTCCCAATCGATGGCTGCCGGGTCCTTCTCTGAAAAGACCTTAAACTCTTCATTGCCAACACGAATCCCATTTTCGGTCGACGAGATCTCATTATCGAGATTTCCCAGCACCGAATCGTACTTCAGTAAATGTGCCAGCGTTTTGGTATCTGTGAGGTCGTTCACAGCCACGAAATCGATCTCAGGATCACCGATCGAAGTCCGAAAGATGTTCCGGCCAATGCGACCAAAGCCGTTGATGCCAACCTTTACCGCCATTTCAATGCCTCCTCAGGGACTATTTCTCTCTTTGAGATAAGATGATGTCTTGACAGCGTTCACACTTCGCAGTTCTGACAACCAGAGCCACCTCTGATGCATCGACCACTTAAGGTGTGAACGGAACAGTTATTGATAAGAAAGCCAAGATATGCGGCGTCTTAGTTAGTGTCAAGCGAGCGTTCGAGACATCTTTTTGAAACCGCTCTAAGATGCTGAACGTAGTAAAGCTTGATTCGGTGCCCACTGGTTTGTCAGTATTTTGCAGAACTTGAGCCGTATAAGTTCAAGAAAAACCTTAAGGAGCTTTTGGTCTAATGAAGACTTTGAAGATAGGTAAGCTAACCCGCGCGCTATTGTCCGGTGCGATCCTGCTGGTTGCTACGGGTCCAACCTTTGCGCAAGTACCAGGCGCTACACCCCGACCAACCCAACCAGACGCAACGCGCCCGCCCGGCACCGATCGACCGGATCCGACCGCACCGCCAGGCACGCAGCAACGGCAGACACCACCACAAGCTCCCCCAGGCCAACCGGCAATTCCCGGCACCAATGTTACGCCTCAAACGCCGCAACAGCCGGTAACTGCGCCGACGCCACCACCGGGAACGCCAACACAAACTGAAACTCCTGGCGATGTTCGCGATCCGGTAATTCCGCAGTTTGAGCCAAAGCCTTTGCCGCCGTTGCCCAACATGAACCGGCTCGGTGTGATGAGCAGTAACACGGTTCCTCTATCACTAAACGATGCGATCCGACGGGCGCTTGAAAACAATAACGACATCGAGATCGCCCGTGACGATGTGCGCTTTGCAGAAACTCAGTTGCGTGCGTTAGAAGGAATCTTCGATCCGATCTTTGCTGTTACGCCACAGTACGACTGGCGCATCACACCGCAACAGAGCACGCTCGGTGGCGCTCGCGCAGGAACGACCAGCACTAAGACCTTTACGCTTAGTCCATCTGTCAACAAACAATTTGGCAGAGGCGGCGGAAACTACAATTTGAGTTTCGCCAACAGTCATACGAACACCAGCAACACATTCAGCCTTCTCAATCCGTTCTACTCGTCGAATCTTTCACTAACGTTTACTCAACCGCTGTGGCGCAATCGCGCGATCGATAACAATCGTCGTCAAATTCGCATTCAGAGAAAACGCATCGAACAATCCGACGCCGATTTCCGTCTCAGGACCATCGATACTATTTCGCGTGTGCAACAGGCTTATTGGGAACTGGTCTTCGCACTGCGTGATCAGCAGAACCAACTCGCTAACGTAAATCTTTCCCGTGAGAACCTAAGAAACGTTGAGGCGCAGATCGCAGCCGGTGCAAAGGCTCCTCTCGAGCGAGCCGAAGTGTTGACTGAGCTGGCTAATCGAGAATCGACGCTTCTGGTCGCAGTTCAGAACGTTTCCATTGCAGAGAACAATCTGAAGCTGCTCATGTTCAAAGACCCGACCAACCCTGAGTGGTCGGCACAGTTGACTCCGACCGATACGCCGCAACTCGACACGGCTCCGGTTAATTTGAATGATGCGTTGAAGGCCGCTCGTGAGAATCGTCCCGAGCTGCGTCGTCTCAAACTTCAGTCAGACATCAACTCAATCGATGTTCAGTACTTCAAGAACCAAACCCGTCCGCAAGTGGATCTGGTCTCTACCCTCGCGACAACCGGTCTCGCCGGATCAGATGTCTCAGGAGCTCTGCCTCCGGGCACGTTGGTCCCTCTGATTACCGGCGATCCAGACGCGAGTGCTCAGGCTTTTCTGCTCCAACAGATTCGGGACATTCAGATGCGTGCTGGTTTTCCTGTTGCTACGGTGCCATTGGTGCCAGTTTCGGGTGGAGTTACTCCCGAGCTGGTCGGTGGTTACGGTCAGACACTCAGTAATCTATTCAACTTCAAAACGCGCAATGTCACGGTTGGAGTCGCCATACAGATCCCATTCAAGAACAAGACGGCAGAAGCCAATCTGGCTGGCGCTCGGATTCAAAGTGACCAGCTGGAAGCTTCGAGACGTTCGCAAGAACAACTGATCGAAGTTGACGTCCGCAACGCCGCGCAATCTGTTGAGACTGCTCGGCAGCGTGTTCTAAGCGCGAGGGACGCGAGGCAGAATGCTGAACAACAACTCGAAGGTGAACAGAGACTCTACCAGGTGGGGAGATCGACGACCTTCCTTCTGTTCCAACGCGAGAACGCTTTAACTAATGCTCGTGCTGCGGAGTTACGTGCTGAAACCGACTACAGCAAGGCACTCGCTGATCTGCAACGCGCGACGTCTACAACACTGCGGGCGAACAACGTGATCGTGACTGATCCGAAGCCTTAACCGATCAGCTCTTCTCACTCTACAAACGGCGAATCGTCAATTGACGGTTCGTCGTTTTCGCTTTTATGCTCGCCTGTCTTTTGCTAATCGGCTACCTTTGATTCTCCTGTGAAGATCTCTGCAACGATCATTACCTTCAATGAAGCAGCAAATATCGCGGCTGCGTGCGAATCGGTCGCCTGGGCCGACGAGATTATCGTTGTTGATTCTGAATCGACTGACGACACGCGCGAGATTGCGATCAAGTCCGGCGCCCGAGTCATTGACCGAAAGTGGCCCGGCTTTGCCCAACAGAAACAGTTCGCATGCGAACAGGCATCGCACCAGTGGATCTTTAGTCTTGACGCCGACGAACGTGTCTCTCCTGAGTTGAAGAATGCGATTGAACAGCTCCGTCATGGGCCCGAAAGTGAAGTCGCGGATGGTTACGAAATCTCGCGGAGGTCTTTTTATCAGGGTCGTTGGATCCGGGGTGGGGGTTGGTACCCGGATCGACAATTACGACTGTTCAAAAGGACTGCGGGCAGTTGGCAACCGAGATACATTCACGAGTCGGTGACAATGAAACCAGGATCACGGGTTGAGAAGTTATCGGGCGACCTGCTGCACTACAGCGTCGAGAATGCTGCGCACCATCATCGGATGATCGGTGAACGTTACGCACCGCTTGCTGCTGAGCAGATGTTCGCCGAGGGCCGTCGCAGCTCGCCGCTTAAGATCGCCTTCGCCGCTCCCTCAGCTTTTATCAGCAGCTATTTTTTGAAGGCGGGTTTTCTTGACGGACTTGCTGGTCTAACAATCGCTAGTTTCGCCGCGCATCATGCATTTCTAAAGTACTTGATGCTTTGGGAAATGCAGCAGCGTCCCGAAAAATAAAGTACGCAGCACCTCGGCTCGCAAGATACAATGCCGTTGATGAGTGCTTCCCTTCTCGCCGTTCTCCAGGACTCAACAATCATCTCTCCGGTGTTTATTTACCTCGTGGTAGGTGTTCTTGGCGCCATCATCGGCAGCTTTCTGAATGTCGTGATTCATCGTCTCCCACGTGAGGAGTCGGTTGTTTTTACCAATTCACGCTGCCCCTCATGCTCGACAGTAATTGCTTTTTACGACAACGTTCCGGTGCTGAGTTACGCGGCACTGGGAGGAAGATGCCGATCGTGCAAGGTACGAATATCTCCTCGCTATCCGGCGGTGGAAGCACTCACAGCGTTGCTCTTTATCGCCGTTGCGTGGCGTCAGGGAGTTTCAGCGGCGCTTCCTTTTGATCTCGTGTTCGTGAGCGCGATTGTTGCGCTGATCTTCATTGATGCCGAACACATGATCCTTCCTAATGTCATAACCTACCCCGGCGTCGTCTTCGCGATCGTTGCCCGTTTAGCAATTCCCTATTTAGTTGGCGCATCTCACTTCGACGATCTTCCCGGCCTACAAGCGGGGTTGTTTGCTGAATGGCCAATGTGGGCCGCATCACTGGGTGGTGCTGCGTTGGGGGCTTTAATCGGTGGTGGTTCGTTGTGGCTAATGGGCTGGGTCTGGGAGAAGTTGCGCGGCGTGGAAGCGATGGGACTAGGCGACGTTAAGATGATGTTCATGGTGGGCGCGTATCTCGGATGGCGACTGACAATACTGACGATCTTCTTTGGCGTGCTGACAGGCTCAGTTGTTGGCATTGTACTAATGATGCGACAGCAGGATCGCAGCATGCAGATGTTGCTTCCGTTTGGAATCTTCCTGGGAATCGCGGCCATTGCGGCGGTACTAGTTGGTCCAGAGATCGTCGATTGGTACGCAGGTCAATTTCGCATAGGCTAAAAGGCGAAGTAGTCAGAGTTCGCAGATAGGAACGGCGCGATCGACGAATCTCGCTAGTTTAAATCCAAAAGGTCAACGGAGTGGTCGCGTGTACGCACTCATCAATCGTCAATCGTCAATCGTCAATCGTCAATAACCCATGTCTCGTTACGGCAATCGCATTCACCTAAGTCTTTGGGTAGGCATTGGACTCTTTCTGCTCGCGGTTGCATTTGTCGTTCTTCTTTACGCAGTTGTTCCCGATACGCCAGCCTCACGTGGTCCACTTCTTCTGACGTCCTTCATTGCGATCATTCTCGGCGGGTCACTCTGCCTCCTGTTTCTGTTGCGCTGGTTGTTACGTCCGTACCGGCAACTGGTTGGAGAAGCCGAACGAGCTTCCCTGCAAACTCAGATTCAGCCATCGAAGGACGAGGCAGAGTTTGTGCTCGAGACCTTTCAGTCTGTAGTCGCCCAACTCGACACTCAACGTAAAGAACTGAAGAAGCTGAGTGAACAGGCCAGCGCGCGGGCCAACTCAGCCGAGCGGTTCAGCGAACGTGTCATTGCCAGCGTCCCCTCAGGTTTAGTCGCTTTTGATGGGAGCGGTCTGTCGATGGTGATCAACGCGCCCGGCCGACAACTGCTGGATGCAGACGGTTCCGCGCTGGGCCAATCGGCCGATTCCCTTCTGCGAAACATTCCCCGATTGGCTGAGATAGTTCACGAGTGCCTGGAAACCGGAAAGCTTTTTCGCCGCGAAGAGATCGAGGCAATTACAACTAACAACCTTCCCCGTCGTATTGGTGCGACTGTTGCGCCGATTGATCTCTCATCCGATTCGGGAAAACGCGGCGTGCTGTGTCTGCTCACAGACATCACCGAAGTCACTCAACTCCGCGAACAGGTATCTCTGAAACGCAACCTCGAGAGTCTGGGCGAGATGTCCGCAGGCTTGGCCCATGAGTTCAAGAATACGATCGCGACTTTGCATGGCTATATTCAGTTGTTGCAGAACCTCGAGTTGGACGAGCGGGGAAAACTGGCGACAGACTCGCTTTTGAATGAAGTACGCAACCTGTCCGAGATGGTCACGGCTTTTCTAAACTTTGCTCGACCGCAGCCGTTGGAGTTGGAACCAGTTTCCGTGTCCGAATTGATTGATGAATGCGGCGTCGAGTTGCAACCCCTTTTCGAACAACGCCGTGTCGAGTTGATCATCCATGAAAGTAACGACCAACTCGAAATCCGTGGTGACGAGCGCATGCTGCGGCAAGCCCTGGTTAACTTGATACGAAATGCCGCTGAAGCAATCGGTGATGAACAACAGGAGCGACGCGTTGAAATCACAAAGTCCAGGGAAGTGGCTCAGTTGGGAACGACACGGGGCGTGATTCAGATCAAGGATTCCGGTAAGGGGATCCCCGCAAACGACCTTCATCGAATCTTCATTCCATTCTTCACCACCAAGGCAACGGGACATGGTGTGGGGTTGGCACTGGCCCATCGTGTGATCACGGAGCATGGTGGGACGCTGGAGGCGACAAACAGTTCTGATGGCGGGGCGATCTTTACTCTGAAGTTTCCTGTATAGGACCATATGACCTATATGACCTATAGGCCCTTTCCAGGGAAGTAATCACTCCAACGCCGATCAACTAGAGCTGAAATATCATCACGCACTACCAACTCATCTGGAAAACCTGGCTTCATCCGCGCATCAATCACGATTGGTCCGGTGTACGCCAAATGATGTCGTTGAATCTTCGTGTTTGCCGCGTAGATGTCTGATGCCGGTTCGAATCGCGTCCAGGTGGCCCACAGAAAATCCGCGCTCGACTTCGCCACCGAAGCGTCATCATTCAGAATGACTAACGGCCAATTCGCGAACAAAGGCTCCCGAGCAACTCGCGCCGCCAGTTCCGGATCCTCTGAATACGACGCACCTTCGAGAACCAAACAGCCGCCACAAAACACTTCTGCCCGATTTAGTCTACTCGGCAGTTCACCACGAAACTCGCGGGGCAGATCTCTAATCGCTTCACCCAACCCCAGCATCACAGCTTTACTGCCTTCGTTAACTTTGCCACTGGTGTAATCGAGAGTGTCCATCGAAACGTTTGCGAAGACGAAGAGATCCGTTTCCCATTTGACTCGCGCGAGTACGTGTTCAAAGAGTTTCGGAAAGTCGCTCAAGTCCTGCGGAGTGTCGGTTAACAAGAGAAACTTCGTTAACGATAGCTGACCTTCTCCAAGTATCCGGAAAGCCGACACCATTGCCTCGCGGCCATATCGTTCACGCACAACAGCTGCACAGAGTGAATGAAATCCCGTCTCGCCATAGGTCCACAGATCGAGAACTCCCGGCATTACCAGTGGAAACAACGGAGACAGCAATCTCTGCAAATAGTCGCCGATGAAAAAGTCTTCCTGTCGAGGCTTGCCTACTACGGTGGCGGGAAAGATCGCATCGCGTCGATGAAAGACTGCCTCTACGTTGAAGACTGGATAATCGTGTTCGAGCGAGTAGTAACCGTAATGATCGCCAAACGGTCCTTCGGTGCGTCTCACTTTAGGCAACGCCTGGCCCACAAGTGCAAACTCTGCTTCAGCAGCAAGACGATGACCTCGTCCTAACGGATTCTTTGCAAGCTTCAACTTATGACCTTGCAGCAAAGATGCCAGCACCAGTTCGGGAACATCCTCAGGAAGCGGCGCGATCGCAGCCAGTATCAAAGAAGGTGGCCCACCCAGGAAAACGGTCACCGGTAAAGGCTGGTCCAACGCTTCAGCTTCAGCGTAGTGAAAGCCCCCGCCTTTCTGGATCTGCCAATGAAGTCCGGTGGAGCGCGCATCGTAGACCTGCATCCGATAGATGCCGAGATTGTGTTTTCCCGTTCTGGGATTCTCTGTGTAGACAAGTGGCAGCGTGAGGAATGGACCACCGTCTTCCTGCCAGGTGGTTAAAACTGGTAACTCGTTCAGTCGCGCCGGTGAATCGCAAACCTGAGTGACAGGAGAACGAGTCGTGTTGCGTGTGCCCAGCTTTAATAAGTCGGTCGCCAGTGAACGATGAGCCCACAGTTCAGCAGGTTTGGGTGGCAACAGTGAATGCGCGACGGCGACAAGTTCACGAACCAGGGCTTCTGGTTTTGGACCAAAGGCGAGGTCGATACGGCGTTCAGTGCCGAAGAGATTAGTAACTACCGGGTATTTGCTGCCCTTAACTCGATTAAATAGTACTGCTGGTCCACCTTGCGCAATCACACGACGGTGGATCTCCGCAATTTCAAGGTACGGATCCACCTCAGCTTCAACTGTGACGATCTGATTTTCCCTGGTGAGTTGGTCGAGGAATGTGCGCAGGCCTGACATTTGCGATTGCCGATTGCCAATTGCCGATTGCCAATTTGTTTTCTTAGCTAGCTCGAACTCACGCTGAAATCACCTAGTAAAGCGTAGTCGTATACAAATCCTCAAACATATTACCAATTTACCCGAACGAAAAAGTGATTAAGTGAGTCTTGTGTCCGGACAATTGAACCCCTTCCAAAGACACAATCGGCAATCAACAATTGGCAATCGGCAATGGTTTCACGGACTCGTCACGGTACGCGGCCTCGCTGGTCCAACACCCTCAACCTCAGCCTGCTTCTTCTCAAGTTGATCGCAAGCTAATTCCGCCGCAGCTGCCACACCCGCATCAAGCGAGTCTCGAAACGGTTTGATCAACTCTAAACTCTCGCTGTTCCCCGAAATCGCAAGTGCCTCGATGATCCCGACTGTGATTCGCGGCTGCTTTTCATAACGCTTCAAATTTCCGTGCAGGATCTCCGGAGGATCCAGTCTGGATAGATAACCAACCGCTTGCTGGTGTCGACCGGAATCGAGTTCGAGAAGGACCTGGTAGAGCGCTTCCGATTTCCCTATGCGATAGAGCGCCCAATCCAGTGCCAGGCGAACTCGCTTATCCTTCTCCTGCAGCCGATATCCCTCGATCATCAACCTCTGATCGACTGCTGCGAGGGTCGCCAGGTCTTCGGCAGCCTTCTGCCTGACGATCGGATCTTTATGGCCCAATCGCCGCACTATCGTCGAAGTTTCTGTGCGCGCATCAACTTCCAGCGGTTCTGTGTTCGACTGTGCAAAGTATGTCGCAGACGAAATGAATAAAACTGCTGTCGCAATTAGTAACCTGATTGATTTTCTTTCCATAAAGCACCGCCTCGCTTAATTTTCACCAGCGCCAACTGAGCTCTTCTTGAGGGTTGCACTGTTCAAGTCGAGATCATTAACGGCGATTACTTCCACATCTGGATAACGTTTCCGAAGCTCGGGCAGAAACTCAGTCGCTTTTCCCACGATAATGATGTTTGCCTTGCCCGCATCGATGCGCGACGACGCAAAGCGCTGCACATCGGCGGGGGTTATCGCCTGGACGTTAGCGATGAAACGATTGATCTCGTCGAGCTTGAGACCGTGAAGAGCTAGCGAAGCAATCTGGCCCACCAGTCCTTCAGTAGTCTCCAATGCTCGTCCAAATCCTCCAATCAAGACAGCCTTTCTCGGTGTCAACTCCGCCTCTTTTATAGGCTCGCTCGAAAGACGAATCAGCTCGCTCACCAACAATGATGCGACTTCCGCTCCGGATGGATTCTTAGTTTGGGCAGAAGCGACGAAGGGCCCTGTCTCTCGTCGTGTCTCTAAAGTGCTGCGAGCTCCATAGCTAAGACCACGCTTGATACGGATCTCCTGATTCAGCCGACCCGAGTAACCGGAAAGCATCGCGTTGGCCACGATGCCGCCAAAATAGTCTGGGTCGCTTCTACTGATACCAACTCGAGCAAGCACGACAGCCGCCTGCCCAGCTTCGGGCATGTCCACAACCACCACACGCGGTTTTGCATTCTTCTCAGCCATCTTCCCAACTTGTCCACGCGCGGGAACGGGTGTCGCAGGCTTGGCCCAACCGCCAAACAACTTTTCAGCAAGCGCGAATGCGTCGCTCGCCTTGATGTCCCCACCGAACACCAAAACGGCATTGTCAGGTCGATAGTATTTCGCATGCAGATCAACGATATCAGCACGTTTGATTTGGGTTATTGACTTTGTAGTTCCCGATATCGGATGTCCATAAGCAGCATCTCCAAACACAACGCGCGCCGCCACATAACCGGCGAGTGTGCCTGGATCATTCATCGAGACGTTTAGACTATCCAGATACTGTTGCCGTAACCGTTCGATCTCCTCGTTATCAAAGACCGGATTGCGAACGACGTCTGCAAGGATCGTCATTGCCGGGGCGATCTTGGATGACATCACGTTTATTGAAGCTCGTGATGCATCCCAACCAGCACTCGAGTTGATGATCCCACCCAGGGCTTCAATCTCTTCAGCTATCTGAGGAGCGGTCCGCGTCTTGGTACCACGTGTCAGCAACGACGCAGTCATGTCAGCGAGACCACTCAACTCTGGTGGATCAACTTCACCACCATTCTTCACCATGACTTGTGCCGAGATAAGTGGCATGTCCTTGTCTTCAATCACGATTATCCGCAGTCCGTTTTGCAGAGTCTTCTCCACCGGTTTCGGAACAGTGACACTCCTGGGGGCAGCTGGCGGTGGCGGTGTCTCTTGCGGAGCCGGGGACTGGGCAAGAGCAACCACCGACGAAAACAACAGCAGAGAGAGAATCAAGACTTTCATCAGCGAAGTTGAGAAGTTCATTGCTGCCCTCCTGCTTTTGCAGCGCCTGAGGTTTGTTTAGCGGGTTCAGACTGGTAGGTAATGACCACGCGATTGGTTTCGCCAAAGTACTTTTTCATTACGCGTTGCACATCAGCCGCCGTAACTGCTTGTAGTTTTTCAACGTCGGTGTTGACGCGACGCACATCACCCATCAAAACCGCTGCTCTGCCGATGGCATCAGCTTTGCCACTGCTCGTTTCGCGTTCACGAATGATGTTCGTCAACAGCTGGCTCTTTGCTTTGTCGAGTTCGGTCTTTGTCACTGGCTGATCCTGCACTTGTTTTAGTTCAGCAATGAGAGCTCGCTCCACTTCAGCAGGCTGTTTTTCACTGGCCAGAATCGCACCAAAAACTACCAGTCCAACATCTTCACGAAGATCGGCCTGAGCAAAAGCCTCCTGGGCGATCTGCTGTTTGTATACCAGCGACTGATAGAGTCGTGACGATTCGCCGCCACCCAGGATCGATTCAGCAACCCGCAAGGCGTATGCATCATCACTGCTGACTGACGGTCCAAGGTATGTGATCGCGACTGCAGGCAGCGGTACATTTGGCGCCAACTCAGTGAATCGTTGTTCGCCCGTGCGTGCCGGCTCTTTCACCGTCACACGAGGGAGTGGTTGGTTGGGTTTCGCTACTCGACCAAAGTATTTGTCCACCCACGCATCGAGTTGCTTCTGCTCAAAGTCTCCCACGACCACCAGGGTAGCGTTGTCTGGCCGGTAGAAGGTTTTGAAGAACGCGCGAACATCGTCGATGGTTGCAGCGTCAAGCTCCTCGAGACTACCAATGCCCGGACGTCGATACGGATGAACTTTAAAAGAACGTTTCTCAATCGCGTAGAAAAGCCGGCCGTACGGTGGAGCAAGAATACGTGCGCGAAATTCTTCCTGCACAACTGCTCGTTCAGACGTGAAGTTCTTTTCGTCGACCGTCAACGAAGCCATGCGATCTGCCTCGGCCCACAAGAGTGTTTCGAGATAGTTTGAAGGCACGACCTCATAGTAGTTGGTGTAGTCATCCCAGGTTGAAGCGTTGTTCCATCCTCCTACGTCTTCCGTCAGACGATCCATCATCTCGTCCTTCATGTTCTTCGTGCTCTTGAACATCATGTGTTCAAAGAGATGCGCAAAGCCGCTGCGACCTTCTGGATCGTCTTTGGAACCAACTTTGTACCAAACCTGAATTGCCACGGTAGGGCTCGAGTGATCTTCCAGCGTGATGACTCTGAGACCATTCGCAAGAGTACGCTCGCGAAATTGAAGTGGTGGCATTGAAACTTGTCCGCTCGCACTGGTCACCAGCGTGACCACACTCGCGCACACGAGTAGTGACGCGACGAGAACGTTCGATTTCCATTTCATCGTAGACAACTCCAGAATGTAGGGCTTACGTAGGAAGAGAATTTCAGCGGTTCGATGTTTGGGCTTCCTTGTGTGTTGCTCACTGGCGTTTGGGACACGCGTCTAGTCGATATCTAAAGGATTGAGATAGGGCTTACCTTTCTCCTTCTCAGCTCGTTTCATTGCCTCCTGGAACTTTTCTTCCAGGATTCGATCTCGATCCTTCATTGAGCTAAGTTCCTGGGCGAATATCTGTTCCCTCACCTGTTTCTGTTTATCCAGTCCCTTGACCATCTCATCGAACGAAGCAAGCGGCTTACTTTTTTCTTCGTGAGAGAGCAGCGCGCCGGTTTGCCCATCAACCGTCAAAGTAGACTCGCAGCAAGGACAGATAATGGTAAATCTTGAATTGTCGCCCATGATTCCTCCTTTACTCCCTTCAACTAGGCGCTAAGTATACAACCAACTTGTGGGGGTGGCACTCCGTGGCCGCCCGTCGTTAAATAAATGCGATGGGATTTTTATTGGGACTCCAAGGCCTGGGCGTTCCTCCGGAAGCGATGACGGTACGAACGGGGTCGGCTCTAAACAAGACAAA
>DATBMP010000082.1:0-3686 GCA_036554845.1 Pyrinomonadaceae bacterium | reverse complement strand
ATGGTGAACAAAGACGGATCAGTCAGTTGCAGCCAGGTACGTGTTTTGGCGAGATGGCCGTGCTGGCCGGCGTTGAACGAAACGCAACCATCAGCGTGCCGAAGGAAAGTCAGGCGACCGTCCTTGAAATAACTCGACCTGCACTTCGCCTTTTACGAAAGCTTCCCAAGTTTGCCCAGGCACTGGACGAGACATACCGAGCACACGGATTTGGAAGAGTGCTCGAAGATTTAAGCAGTGAGGTTCGCGATCCTCTCAGTCAGCGCATCGTGGATAAGCTGCGCGAGATCGCGAGATTCAGTGTCTATGGAAAACATCACGTGCTTTGTCAGGAAGGAAAACCGATCGAGAAGATCTTTCTCATCAAAAGTGGGTGGCTGAGGAGAGTTCAAGGCGTTCCTATTGATGCCGCAACAACTGGAATCGTAGTCAGTGTTGGTGAAAGCATCGGGGCTGACTTTCTTGGTGCTGGCAACTGTCTTGGTCTTGAAGGCGCGACGCAGACAACTGACTGGCAATTCACAGCACTGTTGATGGCCCGTTCGGAGGTTCTGGAAGTGCCCGTCGCTCCTTTGGCTTTAGATCCTGAGCTACGGACACACCTGATTCGCGCATTCTCAGCCTTCTCAAATGTGGACGAAGAACCCCCGGCGATCGAAAGAGTTGAAGATCTGCGTTCGCTAGCGTCTGCTGAAGAGGAGATTGCTACAGGCATTGTCGATGGTGCGAACCTGCTTGTGATGGACATGGACCTCTGCGTGCGATGTGGTAACTGCTCATTGGCCTGTCACAAGATCCACGGACAGTCGCGATTGTTACGACGAGGGATTCACATTACGCGCCCTGTCACGATCGGCTCAACTAAGATTCAGCATGTGTTATCGCCGCAGGTCTGTATGCACTGCAAAGATCCCGAGTGTTTGACGGGATGCCCCACGGGCTCGATCTTTCGCGATCCGCGCGGCCACGTTGATATCGATCCTCACACTTGCATCGGTTGTTTCGATTGCGCCACGCAGTGTCCTTACGATGCGATCACGATGATGCCTCGCAACGATGGAGCGGTAATCGAGTTTGATCTCTTCGGCACCCTGAAACAGAAACTGAGCCTCATTCCATCGGTTGCACTGCTGCCCCAGTCGGAATCCGACGATGTGGTCGCAATCAAGTGCAATCTTTGCGAACAGACTCCGATCAATCCTCAGGGTGCGCGCCGTCAGGCTTACTCGTGTGAAGAGAATTGTCCGACCGGGGCACTACTACGAGTTGATCCGGTTGAGTATTTCGCGGAGATCGAGCAGACGCAGGGAATGATATTTCGTGACGGAGGGCATGCCTTTGGAAGAAATATTCACCAGGGCGATCCCTTAGCTACTTTCTGGAGAGTCGGCGGTCTGGCGCTGACTCTGCTTGCCGCGTTAGCAACTATCTACGGTCTCGTCGTCTACGGATTTAATCGTCCGTTGACGGGCACGTGGCTCTCGATGCGTTGGCTAACTGGATTGGTTGGTCTGGGTGGTGTCGCCTTTGTGATGACCTACCCGATCCGAAAACAGATCTATCGCAGACGAGCGGGAGCGTTGCGTTATTGGATGCTTGCCCACGTGTATCTAGGAGTGTTGACCGGCGTCGTGCTGCTCTTGCACTCCGGCACCCGAACCGGTGGCCTATTGACCACTTCGCTTTACGTGACTTTCTGTTTTGTTCTGGCTACTGGAGTCTTTGGAATTATTGCCTACATCATTGCGCCCAGAATCATGACCAGCATCGAAGGTGAGCCTCTCCTCATCGAGGACCTCGTTGGCCGTCGCGACGAACTTCAGGAAGAACTAAAGGAGTTAACAGGTAAGAGTGAGGGTTGGTTGCGAGAAGAGATCGAGGAAAGAGTGCGGAAGCGTTTTCTGACGCTCGGCTTTCTGCTGCGACAGGTAGTTCGGCGCGAACCGTTGACCACATTGTTGGCCCAGGCTCGCGAGGAATTCAAAGAACGCACGACGCGCCAGGCCACGAAGGAAGAACGAGCACTCTTGATTAAGGCAGTTGAGACGGCGGTGACTTTACGACGTGTCGAGGCGTTGATCTATCTGCACAAGATTTTGCAGCTGTGGATTGCTCCTCATGTGCTCGCAACATCACTGATGTTGGCGCTCATGATTGTTCATATCATTCAGGTAGTCTACTTTGCACTTAGGTAGATCCCACACCGACAGTTAATGAATCGATACATCATTATTCGCGAGGATCTGGTCCAGGATCCTGTGACCATCATCACCGAGGGCCTGCTCATCGGTCGTTTGCACCAGTGTGAGTTGCTACTAAACCACCCGACCGTGTCGCGGGTGCAGGCTGGCCTGAAAGAAATTGACGGTAACTACTATGTCTTTAATCTGCGCTCGTCGAATCCCGCGTTGCTCAATGGACGTCCAGTCGAGGGGAATGAAGCGCTTGCTTCGGGCGATGTACTCGAGATCGGCCCGTTTACGCTGGCGATCGAAGTGGCTGAAGACGCACTCGTGCTGGAGGTGTCACTACGTATCGGGGTCACCGCTTCTGATGCTAGTACGCACGAAGGAACCACCAAGAGCCTATCCGAATCGCTGGTTCCGCCTGAGCAAAAGAAACCAAAGAAGGAGAAAGCAGCTCCGATTGCCGGTAACAAAGCGCTCGATATCTTCTGGGACAAACGTATTCGGGAAGCCGGCAAGATGGTTAGACCCTCGCCGCTGTTTCCCCGGAGCCGGCGGCGTTCAGGCAAAGCACAATACAACTGGATGCCAACTACGGATCTCGCCTCGCGTTGGCCCGGTTCATTCTTCATCTGGGGCTCACTTTTGGTCGGCGGGCTCGCTGTGCTTGCTGCCTTCTTTTACACGACGACTTATTCATCTGGTCCGGTTTCAGACGTTCACGTGCGATCTGAGTTGACCGTTTTCCCGGCAATTGCTGTTAAGGCGAACGGTAACTCCTGCACCAGTTGCCATTCATTCACAGCAGATATGGACACGCGTTGTTCGCAGTGTCATCAAACCGAAGTGTTCGCTGCAACGATGATTGAGCCACACGTTAAAGCTGGGCTCGAGTGTGCCTCGTGTCATGCGGAACACCGCGGCTCAGACTTTCGCGCGCGTGAGGCGGCGTTAGTTACATGTACTGAATGTCACACGGATGTCAATCAGGAAACGTACAACGGACTGAAAGTGAGTACTCCACACGGGGCGACTTTTGGATATCCGGTTGTTAACGGTAAGTGGGAGTGGGGCCTTAGCGATGACGATTGGGCGTTGAAAGGAATTCCAGTCGGGCGTTTGCCAGTTGAAAACGACGAGCAGTGGAGCAGCAAACAGTTTCATGCCTTGCACGTTCAACGAGTCAAAAGTTTGGCTTCACTGCCTGCGAATGAGGAAGGGCAACTTTCGTGTTCGAGTTGCCACAAGAGCTTTAATCCGCTGGACACGCAAACACCTCGGACCACGTGCGCTGCTTGCCACAATGGAAAGATTGAACCTGGTTCGAATCGAGTACTGATAAGTAGTAATCTACCAAACTGCACTTCCTGTCATGTGCAACATGTCAAGAGCAAGCGGCACTGGAACCCCGAGTTGTTGGCGACAAAGGCTTCAGATGCAATTGTGGGCGTGGGAAATTAACCGCGAAACTTTGGAGTGCGGCGGCAAGCGCAGCGCGGC
>DATBMP010000072.1:0-4365 GCA_036554845.1 Pyrinomonadaceae bacterium | reverse complement strand
ACCGTTCCGGGGGTGAAGATCGTGATGCCGTTCAGTTGGTTTGGTGGCATCTATAAAGATGAGAAGAATTTCTTTGCGAACTTCGCTGTTGACGCGACCAAGCTCCGCGACAGTTATCCGGAAATGAAGATGTCGGATGCCGAATGGCAGTCCTTCATAAGTGATCGGCAAGGCGCAATCGTGGGCCAAAAACTCGTGCAGCTTTACGGCTTTACGCCCGGGCAGCGAATCACGCTTCGCAGTCCGATCTATAACGCCAGCATGGAGTTCATCATCCGCGGGATTTGCACCGGTGGTGATGAAAAGACTCTCTACTTCCACCACGAATACATGAACGAGTCTTTGCCTGAATGGGCCAAGAACCAGGTGGGCACCTTCAGCATCCTGGCGAACTCGCCCGATGACGTGCCGCGTATTGCGCAAGCGGTCGATTCGATCTTTCTGAACACCGATGCTCCCACCAAAACAGAAAGTGAACGCGAGTTTGCAATGAGCTTTGAAGCCATGGCCGGCGGCGTCAAACAATTTATGTATGGCATCATAGCCGCCATCACGTTTTCACTTCTGTTGATTATGGGAAACACGATGGCCATGACGGTCCGCGAACGAACCCGAGAGGTGGGCACACTGAAGGCACTTGGATTTCAGAGAGGGACCATCGCCGGACTCTTTTTGGGTGAGGCGTTGTTGGTAACAACTCTGGGCGCTGCAATCGGAATCGCAGGTGCGATGCTGATCTTCAACTCGATAGATCTGAGTTTGTACATTCCCAACTTCGTGTCTTTTATTCCCACAGTACAGACCCTTTTGTTGGCTTTCGGAATCTCTTTGTTGGTGGGACTGATCAGCGTGAGTTATTCCGCGTATCGGGTTTCGGGGATGACCATTGCTGAAGCCTTAAGGAGTAGTGAGTGATGGCATTACCACTCAAATACAACTTTCGCAATATCATCGTCCGCAAGTCGAGCACGTTGGCAACCGCGTTGACGGTTGGGTTAACCGTCGGAGTTTTCCTGATGGTCATGGCTTTAGCGCGGGGAATCGATCTGACTTTGGCGAGCAGTGGTGAGCAGCTGAATCTGATTGTCTTGCGAGAAGGAAGTACTGCTGAACTCAATAGCGAGGTGACCCGGGAACAACTCAACGATCTCAAGTTTCTTGACGGTGTCGTGCGTGAAGGTGATCAACCGCTGGCCGCACCTGAATCAATGACCCTGATCTACAAGGCGAGAAAGGGAATGAGCCAGGGTTCTAACGTGATTATCCGCGGCATTGGTCCTATGTCGGCAAAGCTCCGCTCGGGCTTTAGTCTCGCTTCAGGCAAAATGTTTCAAGCCGGTCTTACTGAAGCAATCGTCTCACGTCGAATCGCTGAGCGGTTCCAAGGTCTGGATATTGGCGACAAGTTTCGCATCCAGGCGACAGAGTATACCGTCGTAGGACTTTTCGAAGCCGGTGGCAAAGCGTTCGAGTCTGAGATCTGGGTTGATGTGAATACGCTGGCGACGGCAATGAAACGCGACTCGTTTACTTCCGTTCTCTTGCGCGTCCCTGATCAAGCGACACAAGCCGCGCTCGCAAAACGAATCACTGACGATCAGCGTTTGCATCTCAAAGCGTTGCCCGAACGCACGTTCTATGAGGACCAACAAGGAATCGCCTCAGGTGTTCTCAAGGGGCTGGCAGTTTTTATCTCAATCATCATGGCGGTGGGCGCCGCTTTCGCCGGCATGAACACGATGTATGCGGCTGTTGCGCGGCGTACAAAAGAGATCGGCACGCTGAGAGTTCTCGGGTTTGGAAGGTTGAGTATTCTGATCGCTTTCGTTCTCGAGTCATTGGTGATTGCCATCCTGGGAGTGGGGATCGGGATCTTGCTGGCACTGCCTTTGAACTTCGTGTCGACAGGTACGAGTAACTGGGCCACGTTCAGCGAGATCGCTTTTAACTTCCGTGTGACCCCTGACTTAATGCTGGCGGCGTTAATCTTTGGCGCAGGAATCGGTTTGTTTGGTTCTTTGCTGCCATCAATCCGCGCCTCTCGCTTTAAGATTGTCGATGCGTTGCGCGCCTCTTGAGCTAGCAAACTGGAAGATGGTGACAAATCCTAAAACTCAGGAACAACAAGAGAGCCTGAATCAACGGCTCCGAAGTTTGAAGATTGATCGTGGTCCAAGGTCGGGCCCTGCGAATCAGCGTGCCCCCAAGCTGCTGATACTCGGTCTTTGCGTTCTTGTGGTCCTGGCCGCAGCCGGCTACTTCTTCTTTGTCTCCTCCCCGAAGACGGTCTCAGCAGCAGAGGTCAAAGTTGAGAATAGTGGCTCGTCGCAAGGAAGCACCGTGCTGACCGTCTCGGGTTACGTCGTGGCCCATCACAAGATTGCTGTCGGTGCAAAGGTGATGGGAAGAGTCAAGTGGATTGGCGTCGAGAAAGGCGATCGGGTCCAGCAGGGACAAGTACTCGTTCGGTTGGAAGACTCGGAGTTTCGCGCGCAGGTGAACCAGGCCAAGGCGAACCTTGCTGCCGCACAAGCACGATTCGATCAATTGCGTGCGGGTTCACGTCCACAAGAAAAGCTTAAAGATCGCGCCGGAGTGTTGCAGGCAGAGGCGACGCTGAGAAACGCCGAAGCCGAATATGAGCGAACTGAAAAGTTGCATCGCGCGGGTGTCGCATCAAAAGCGGAACTTGATAGGGCCGTTGCGCAGCGCGATACGGCACGAGCTCTGGTTGATGCCGCCAAGCAAGCGAGCGCCATGACCGATATTGGACCACGCACTGAGGAGATCCGGGCTGCTGCTGCCCAAGTCCAACAGATGAAAGCGGCGCTGGATTACGCGCAAACACAGCTTGCTGACACCGAGATCAAAGCTCCGGTATCAGGCACGGTGCTGCAAAGAATCGTTGAAACGGGAGAGATGGTGACACCGAGCGCTTTCGGTGAGTCTGGTGCGCGCACTTCAGTAGTTGCGCTCGCGGATTTGAGCGACCTTCAGATCGAACTCGATATCAGTCAGACAGATTTCGCACGTTTAAAGATGGACCAGCGGGCCGAGATCATTCCCGAGGCATTTCCGAATCTGAAGTACTCGGGATTCATTGCCGAAATTGCGCCCGAAGCAAACCGGGCTAAAGCCACCGTCCAAGTTAAGGTGAAGGTCGAGAATCCGGACGAACAATTACGACCTGAGATGAATGCCCGCGTGAATTTCCTGGCCGAGCCCTCTGGTTCACAAGGAGGGAGCGTCTCACGGGTCCTGGTTCCAAAGGACGCAGTGGTCCGCAGAGATGGAAAAGACATTGTGTTTGTTATCAAAGGCAACAAGGTTGAGTTGCGATCAGTGCGTGTCGCCGAAGAGTCAGCGGGGTTTCATCAGGTGTTGGAAGGTTTAAGTGGTGGCGAATCGGTTGCCACCACCGGAGCCGACAAGTTAAGCGATGGCGATCGAGTAAAGATCGAAAACAAATAGTTCTTGAGTGGGGTTATAGAAGGATGGCTGGACCAATTGTTCAAGTTCGCGATGTCAGCAAACGCTTTGCTCGCGACGGTTTTGAAGTCGTGGCGTTGGACCACGTGGATCTGGAGATTCAATCAGGCGATTTCCTGGCGTTGATGGGCCCGAGCGGTTCGGGAAAATCAACTCTGCTGAACCTGTTGGCGGGAATCGATCGTTGCACTGAAGGTGAAGTGGATGTTCTCGGAACTGATCTCGCGCGCTTGAAAGAGAGTGAGTTAGCAGTCTGGCGCAACAGCCACATCGGCTACATCTTTCAAACCTTCAACCTGATCCCGGTGTTGACCGCATTTGAGAACGTCGAGCTTCCCCTACTTCTGACCAAACTGTCGAAGGCCGAACGTCGCAAGAATGTCGAGACCGCGCTCGAATTGGTTGGACTTTCTGATCGGATGCATCACCAACCGCGTCAACTTTCTGGCGGGCAGGAACAACGGGTGGCTATTGCCCGCGCGATCGTTGCGGATCCTGATCTCGTTTTGGCAGACGAGCCAACCGGTAATCTTGACGCACGCTCAGGCGAAGAGATTTTGAATATTCTGGCCACGTTGAATCGCGAGTTGAATAAGACAATCGTGATGGTTACACACGATCCTCACGCCGCGAGCTACGCCACACACGAGCGACATCTTGAGAAAGGCGTATTGCTCGAACCCGCCTTAACCGCAGCCGATTAGCGGGAGCGCGACCGCAGCGCGACACCGCTTTGGCTCCGGCTTTATTCTCATTTGGGCTAATTCTTAATTGGCTGTAATCCAAAGCGGATCGCCTTGGAGTGCGGTGGCAAGCGCAGCGCGACACCGCTTTGGATTCGGCTTTATTTTCCTCGTGCTAGTTCTTATTAGCCGT
>DATBMP010000019.1:0-8487 GCA_036554845.1 Pyrinomonadaceae bacterium | reverse complement strand
GAGCTACACCCGGCGTGTAGGCCATTGAAAGATCGGCGCGCGTTTTAAGAGGGACCTTAGAGACGACTTCGATCTTTCCACCAATGTGCATCAAGAACGTTTTGTCCGAGACGTTGACAACTTCAATGCCATCGATGTCGTTGACGGCAGCGGCGATCTCCTCTCCGTGTTCACTGGAGGCAGCATTGACGGTGATGTCACGGACAGTGAAGTCGTTTCCGACTGAGACGATGTCGATAGCGCCAATGTCTCCACCGGCGCGTCCGATTGCGGTCGCTACTTGTCCAAGAGTTCCAGCGCGATTTGAAAGTTTGACTCGGAAGGTCAAGCTGTAACTGGCGCTAGGCGTTGTTTGCATCCGAATGAGGTTTGCCTTTCAGTCTTGAATCGAACTACTACTCGTCTATCTGATCCAGTGCTTTTCTTAGATGGTCCAGCGCAACTGGATCCAATCCACGTCGCTTTGTAATCTCGAGTGATCTCTTTCCCAGAAGTTTGTAGGCGCTCCTCGCATCACGCAACTGTTCGCCTTGAAGAGCAGCGATGTGTTCATCGGCGGTGCGCAGGTCACCTCGAGCAAAAGTTCCGGTTAACGCCTGGGCGGGACTGGAGCTTTCAAGATTACTAACTGCACTTTGTAGTAGCGGCAAAAGAATCTTCGTTGCTTCAGCATTACTCAATCCACATAAGCCGAGCATTTCGAGCGCAATGTCGAACAGCGCAGTGACATGACCCGAACTCATAACCGCGGCAGCGTGATACAACGCCTTCCTGTCGCCTGGAATCGAGAAACTGTTTCCGCCGAGAGCTTCCACTAGCCCGCGACCAATCCGCACCGCTACCTCATCCCCCTCTACGCAATAAAATGCGCCACGCAATCTGTCAGGCCCATTGGCGGGATCACTCACTGAGACCAGGGGATGTATCGAACCGGTGTGGTATCCGAGTTCTGCAAGCGGCGCCAACAAGGTGGAAGAGAACGCTCCACTTGTGTGAAGCACTGTCGCGTTTTGAGAATCACGCGTTAGTTTCGAAAGGTTCACCGCGGTTTCCCAGATAGCATCGTCCGGTGTGGAGATCAAGATCACGTCAGACTGCGGGAGTTGATCCAACTCGGTGGCGGTCAGTCTCAACGTTGATGAACCGATTCGGCTAGATAGATTGTTGTCTTTTGAATGATGACGAGTGACGAGAGCAAGAATCTGATGTCCCGAGCCTGCCAGGGCAAGGGCCAATGCTGATCCTAGACGCCCAGCCCCGACAACTGAAATGGTTGGCTTCCCAACCGAGTTCTTCACCGGCACATTCTCCATGCTCAAGATTAAGGGTGCAGCCGATCCCATAAACCCCACAGATCCTTAGGTTTTGTGACTGGCCTGCACTATAATGAACCCCTACCCCAGGACCAAAACTGTCGACAGGATAACTTAGGTCAGCCGGTAATTTGGGCATTCTTCTCGCGCAACCAAGCTGACGAACAGCTGCATCATAGACTGCGCAGTCCTAAGTTGGCGAAATAGCATCGACCGATCCTGCGACTGGCCGTATTCTTCTTTTGATTATTGATGGTTTTTCGAGTTTCAGGCAGAGCGTCCCCAATCTGTCCCTCAAGAACGTTTTTCAAGTTATCCGGAGGTTATCGAGATGATCAGCTTCTCCCGCTTTGCAACGGCCCTGTTACTGACTTCTTCACTGTTGCTGGGCTCTGTCGCGAGTATCGCTCAAACGACAACTGAAGCTCAGGACAAGAAGCAGGACGCTACAACTGCGACTCAGGACAAGAAGCAGGACGCTACCGCCGTCACCCAGCCTGAAAAGAAATTACCAGCTGTTCCGACCAAGGCTCCAAACGCCAAGCCACTCTCGACTAACGAAGATCCCGCTATGATCGGAAAGCGGAACATCAATAAGGGCATCATTGCCAAGATGAGTGGCTCGACCGAGAAAGAGGTCCGCTTGGGACGCGAGTTAGCTGCGGAAATTGACCGGCAAGCAAAGTTTATTGACGACCCGTTGATTACCGAGTACGTCAATCGAGTCGGCCAAAATATCGTTCTGCATTCCGACGCGAAGATCCCTTTTACTATCAAGGTGATCGACTCGGACGAGATCAACGCCTTTGCGCTGCCGGGCGGTTTCTTCTACGTGAACAAGGGTTTGGTACTTGCCGCCGACAATGAAGCTGAGCTGGCTGGAGTGATGGCTCATGAAATCGCACACGTTGCCGCGCGCCATGCCGTTGAGAACCAGACCAAAGGGACACTTCTCGAATACCTCGCCATCGGCGGCTCGATATTTCTCGGCGGCATCCCGGGTCTGATTTATCAAAACACTGCTGGACTTGGATTGCTCGGTATCTTTATGAAGTTCAACCGCGGTGCGGAAGAAGAGGCTGACAAGCTGGGTGTGCAATACATGTGGGCTGCGGGCTACGATCCGACGGCGATGGCCACGATGTTTGAAAAGCTCGAGGCTAAGAATAAGAAGAAGCCCGGCTTTATCGCACGTGCTTTCGCCACTCATCCCGCTCCTCCCGACCGCCGAGCATCTTCGTTGGCCCTGGCCTCAAGATTTCCGGAACACGAGGAGTACGTAATCAGCACTTCGGAATTTCAGCGAGTTAAGGGACGGTTATTAAGACTTTCAAATGCGAGAGCCTCCACCGCAGGCGCTTTGCCAGGCAGTGAAGAAGGCACTCCAGGTCGCCCAACGTTGAAACGACGTCAGCCGACACCTGATGACACACCGACTTCGCCGACTGAACAGAAGCCTGCTGAGACCCAGGACGCTCCGAAACTGAAGCGGACCGATGGGTCGAAGCCGGAATAAGCCGGAAGTATCAAGGTTACCGTTAAAAAGCTTCCCGGTGGTTTCTGCCGGGAAGCTTTTCGTTTGGGTGTTTTGTTACTGAGGACATATTGGATGTTCTGCACAAGAGTCTTTTGGGTTCTTGTGCAGGGCGCCGTTGGACCGAAAGTCAGGACACTTACCAAGCAAAACTGGGCTCTGGCTTGACAACATTCTGATCGATTCGTATTCTAGCCGTTCGCGTTTTATTCGCTGAAAATAGAGATAGTTAACTATGTCAACATACTTCCCCAGCGGCAAGGAACTCGCTGGAAATCGAAAATGGTACGTCGTGGATGCAGCCGGGCAGACGGTTGGCCACTTGGCTTCTGAAGTTGCCTCAATCCTTACTGGGAAACGGAATCCTCAATGGACCCCGTTTATGGATATGGGGGACCATGTCATCGTGATCAATGCGCGGAAAGCCGTCCTTAAAGGGTCAAAAATTGACCAGAAAGTCTATCGCCATCACACGCTTTATCCCGGTGGACTGCGCGAGATATCCGCCAAAGAGATGTTTGCGAAAAAGCCGGAACAGGTGATTACCCTGGCCATTAAGGGGATGTTGCCCAAGAGCAAACTTGGGCGAGCGATGGCGAAGAAACTCAAGGTTTACGCCGACGCTGACCACCCACACACCGCCCAACGCCCGCAAGCACATTCACTAACTTCCAAAACAAACGCATAAGATTTAAAGAAGTAAGAGGACGATATAGCTGTGGCTGAAACTCAATATTACGGAACGGGACGAAGAAAAACCTCCACCGCAAGGGTCTATCTGCGACCTGGAGCAGGTGAGGTACAAGTCAATAAGAAGGCTTTTGACCAGTACTTTCCCAATGAAACCCTGCGAATGATCATTCGTCAGCCGCTGCAACTTACTGAGACCGCTAACAAGTTTGATATTCTCGTAAACGTGACCGGAGGGGGTCCGTCAGGCCAGGCGGGGGCAATCCGTCATGGCATTACCCGTGCCCTGCTGGAGTTCAATGCTGAGTTGCGACCAACTCTCAAGCAGGCCGGTCTGGTGACCCGCGATCCTCGAATCAAGGAACGCAAGAAGTACGGTCAGAAGGGCGCACGTAAGCGCTTCCAGTTCTCAAAACGATAGTCGAATTTGAGAATTCGGATTGCGGATTGGGATTTAAGACTGCGGACGGAATAGTCAAATTCCGCAATCCGAAATCTCAAATCCGAAATTCTTACACCATTGTCGTTGCTCGAGTTGGTTGCTCTTGAAAGAGTCCAGGGAGTGGCGGCGAGTACAACAAACCAATTCACACAAAGGAGATTGCAGTTTGGTATCGGTAACGATGAAAGAACTTCTGGAGGCCGGTGTTCACTTTGGCCACCAGGTGCGGCGCTGGAACCCGAAGATGAAGGAATACATCTTTGGCGAGCGCAACGGGATTTACATTATCGATCTACAGAAAACGCAGCGAATGTTTCGTGAGGCGATAGCCTTCGTCACTAACATCGTTGCCGAAGATCGAGGTAAAACAATTCTCTTTGTAGGCACGAAACGTCAGGCGCAGGACGCAATTCGTGAAGAGTCGGAGAGGTGCGGACAGTTTTACGTCAACCAACGATGGTTAGGCGGATTGCTGACAAATTTTCAGACTGTGCAGAAGTCCATCAAGCGATTGAAGGATCTCGAGGCGATGCAAACCGATGGTCGTTATGAAAAGCTGACCAAGAAGGAGCGCATCAAACTCGATCGTGAACGCGAGAGTCTTAACAAAAACCTCTCGGGTATCAAGTCGATGAACCGGCTTCCGGATGCAGTGTTCATCATCGACGTCCGCAAAGAGGAGATTGCAGTCGCTGAGGCGAACCGACTGGGTATACCAATCGTCGCGGTGGTGGATACGAATTGCTCACCTGAGGGCATCGACTACGTGATTCCTGGAAACGACGACGCCTTGCGCGCCGTGCGCCTGTTTGCATCACGCATAGCCGATGCAATTCTGGAAGGACAGCAGATCGCTACCGAGGGTGGCGTTGCGGCAATTGAAGGTGAAGGAATGGAAGGCGCGACGGGAGATGAACAAGCGACATCTTCCACTCCGTCCGAAGAGCCACCTATCGATGTCAGCAACAGTCCCGCGGGGCCCCTCGTCGAGAGCAGTGAAGCAGGCGAACCGGCTCAGGATGAGAGCGCAGAGTCTGTGGTCGCGGCGAGTTAAGAGAAGAAATCGAGTCTTAATTATTCATCGGCGAGCGCAGCCTTTAAGCGGGACTTCCGCCGGGCTGCGTTTTTCGTTAGTAGCTTTAAACGTTTGCCGGCCGCGGTGCTAATAAACATCTGCGGACGTCTTATTGAGTGGGAGAATCAAGCAATCATGGCTGAAATTACTGCGGCGGCAGTGAAGCAGTTACGCGAGAAGACTGGCGCCGGAATGATGGAATGTAAGAACGCCCTCGTTGAAGCGAACGGCAATGAAGATACCGCCATCGAGATCCTAAGAAAACGCGGATTGGCATCTGCCAAGAAACGCGAAGGTCGAATTGCAGCAGAAGGAATCGTCGGTTCCTACATCCATATGGGTGGCAAGGTGGGAGTCCTCGTTGAAGTCAATTGTGAAACCGACTTCGTTGCGCGCGGGGATGAGTTTCAGCAACTCGTTAAGGATGTCGCGATGCACGTCGCAGCCGCAGAACCGCGCTACGTTTCGCGTGATGAGGTACCTGCAAACGCGCTTGATAAGGAGCGGGAGATTGCTCGTGCCCAAGCCAAGAACGATCCCAAGAACGCAAACAAACCTGATCAGGTAATTGACAAGATCGTCGAAGGCCGCTTAGCCAAATTCTATGAAGAGACAGTCCTTCTCGATCAACCGTTTGTTAAAGATCCGGCCAAGACCGTAGGTGAACTGGTAACTGAAAAGTCAGCCAAGACCGGTGAGAAGATCACCTTGCGTCGTTTCACCCGTTACAAGATGGGTGAAGGACTCGAGCGGCGCGATGAGGATTTCGGTGGTGAAGTCGCTTCACTGGTTAGCTAGTAACTGTTCACTACGAAGAAACCATGAGTGCGGAACAAGTACAGACAGAAAAGGCACCGCTCGCTTACAAACGCGTTCTCCTGAAAATTTCAGGAGAAGCGCTCATGGGCGAACAAACGTACGGCATCGATGTCGATGTCGCACGCGCTGTAGCCCGGGAGTTGAAAGCGGTTCATGAAGTCGGGGTTGAAGTGGCCGTTGTTGTTGGCGGGGGAAATATCTTCCGTGGCGTGTCGAAGAGCGCCGGCAACATGGACCGGTCAGCGGCAGATTACATTGGAATGCTTGCAACAGTAATGAATGCAGTCGTCCTCCAGGACGCACTTGAAAAGCTCGACGTACAAACCCGAGTCATGTCAGCGATCGATATTCCTCAACTAGCGGAACCGTTTATTAGACGGCGTGCCGTGAGACATCTTGAGAAAGGTCGTATCGTGATCTTCGCCGCCGGTACTGGCAATCCATACTTCACAACTGATTCCGCTGCCGCGCTGCGTGCACTAGAGATCAAGGCAGACATAATTCTGAAAGCCACCAAAGTCGACGGAGTCTACACGTCGGACCCGATGCTGGATTCGACTGCCACACGCTACGATTCGATTACTTATCAACAGGTACTGGAGAGACAGCTAAAAGTGATGGACGCTTCGGCCATCTCATTGTGCATGGACAACAAGCTTCCCATTATTGTTTTCAATATGCGCCAACCGGGCAACATCACGCGAGTTGTGAAGGGTGAGGCTGGTGTTGGCACCAGGGTTTGGCTAGGCGAATGAGAATGAAAGACAGGTTTGGAGCTAAGCCATGAGTGAAAAGGATGTAATTAAGGAAACGAAACCACGGATGGAGACCGTAATCGAGGATTTCCGGCGCAAGCTTGCCACTGTGCGAACTGGCCGAGCCGCCGTCAGTCTGCTCGACAATGTGCTCGTGGACTACTATGGCACGATGACGCCGTTGACTCAGATGGCCTCGGTTCATGCTCCTGAACCACAGATGCTCACGGTGCAGCCCTGGGATCAAACACAGCTCGGTGCGGTTGAGAAAGCTATTCGCGCTGCTGACCTGGGACTGAACCCATCCAACGATGGCAAGCTGGTACGCATCCCGATTCCTGCGTTGACTGAGGAGCGTCGGAAGCAGCTGGCCAAACAGGTCCACGAGATTGCTGAAGACCATCGCACCGCCGTACGCAATGTACGCCGAGATGCAAACGAGCGTTTGAAGAAGATGCTTAAGGACAAGCAGATATCTGAGGACGCCGAGCGTGATGGGCTTGATGAAGTCCAAAAGCTCACGAACAGCTACATCGGAAAGATTGACGAACTCACAAAATCAAAAGAGCATGAGCTGACCAGCGTTTAGAAGAACCTACTGCACAGACGAAAAGGCCGCCGTCCTTGCTATAGGAGGCGGCCTTTCTTCATTTCGCTTTCACTTAAGGAATCAGAAATACATCGTCACCGAACTGCTGATTGAGTTTTATCTCTTTCACGTTGTAATCGGCGAAGAATGCCCCCGCTGGCATTTCCAGTCTTTGTGAAAAGCTGGAAGGAACTAGAACTCCCTCGACCTCCTTGAACTTCTTATGTTCCGTTCCGAACGTGTAGTCGCCATACGGAATCAAGAAACTCATGACTCTGCCATTTGTCGGATCAACGTAAAAGTCGGTAACGTTTCCCTCACTGTCCGCAATGCGAAACCCACGTAGCTTCTTCTTATCAGGAATCGCGGTTACCGAATATCCAGATTGATCGAATTTCGTTAAGGCGGCCATTCCAAACTTGCTTGCGGGAGGCAACTCCACGCCGGGCATCGAACTGTAGGACCGCTGACCATCAAAGATCTGCTTAAAGCTTATTGCTGGTCGAGCGTCTACTTCCATTCGCAACTTGTCGCCGGCAGTTACGATGATGAAACCACCAGGTATCGATTGAGTTGAATTGGGAGCGTATAGATCGACCGAACCGCGCAGGATCATGTTCTGGACTGCCTTCAGCTTGGCGCCACCGTGCGCTTCCACTGCCAGGCGCGCAAGTTCAGAAGGTGGAGTCGTAGCTGTGATCGTTACAGCGCTCTTTGCCGACCCATTCCCGCTGGTCGGCTTGGCCGAATCCTGCGCGTAGACGGCCAAACTCGAGAGCATCACAGCCGCAAGTAGTGGTGGACCAAGTTTCTTATTCATGAAAAGAAGTACTTCGTTGACTAGAAATTGAAGCGAACCTGTGCGGTGACGCGACGATTCCCCGCTCCACTGCCGCCACCGCCAAAACCTCCACCACCGAATCCCCCAAAGGCACCGCCTAACGAGAGACTCTGTCCAAAGAACGGTGACGATAAACTTCCGTTGGGCGTCGAGAGATTTACGCGATTAAACAAATTATTGAAGTTGATCGAAAACTGCATGTTGTAACGTTTGGCTTCGCCGCCTCCACCTGGTCCACCTATGCCGGGGATACCGCCACCGCGTGGACCACCGCCGCCGCCACCTGGACCACCACCAACGCCAGCAACTCTCGGGATGCCAGCGCCTGGCCCACGTCCTCCACCACCGCCGCCACCGCCGCGTTGTTGATTGCCTCCCCGGCTAGCACCGTCACTCGTTGGCAAACTTCCAAAACTCCAGGTTTTACTG
>DATBMP010000161.1:0-14784 GCA_036554845.1 Pyrinomonadaceae bacterium | reverse complement strand
TGTTTATTTGAAGTGGATCGCCGGACAAGACGAGATTGGCAATTGGCAATCTCCAATTGGCAATGATTTCAATCGGCAATCGACAATCGACAATCCACAATCTCCTGGCTTTCAAATACTTCAACAAAGCGTTCAACGATTCGATCTTCGACGTCTCTTAAATCGAGTTCCCTGCCCAACAACTCATTCATCGACGTAACCGGTTCGCCTTCACATGCAACGATGAGGTTGAAATAGCTCAGATCGCTATTCACATTCAGCGCGAATCCATGCGTAGTGACCCAACGCGCAATGTGAACTCCAATAGCTGCAACTTTTCCTTTCTTTGTATGAACTCCGGTTAGACCAGCAATGCGAAAAGCTTCGATCTGGAAATCGGCCATCGTTCGAATTAGGACCTCTTCGAGATCGCGAACATAACGATGAACATCTTCGCGCTCCGGGCTGAGATTGATGATTGGATATCCGACAATCTGGCCCAGCCCGTGATAAGTGATCTTTCCCCCACGATTTGTTTCAAAGACTTCGATGCCTCGCGCAGCAAGAATTTCAGTAGGTAACAGTACGCCTGAACTGTCTCCGCGCCGCCCAATCGTCAGTGTGTGGGGATGTTCGAGCAGCAACAGAGTATCTGGTTGAATCCGAGCTTGTACCGCAGCGGCTACCTCCTTTTGCAACTGAAGCCCCGCGCTGTACTCGACCAGGCCCAGTCGCTTCACGTCTAGTCTTCGAACTTTCATGCAAGTGCAACCTGAAATCGTTGGAGATGAGTCATTTTAGCAGACGGTGGCCGGTGGTCGGAGGTCAGACGTCAGTGGTCCGGGGCCTCTATGGCTAAGCGCTCATTCAGAATTGAACAAGTCAGGAAGCGGGCAAGTAGTCCAA
The DNA here is from genome assembly GCA_036554845.1 of Pyrinomonadaceae bacterium. Classification (GTDB taxonomy): domain Bacteria; phylum Acidobacteriota; class Blastocatellia; order Pyrinomonadales; family Pyrinomonadaceae; genus PSRF01. The sequence continues at coordinate 13,899 of DATBMP010000161.1, read as the reverse complement.
AAGGGGCTTGGTGCTGAAGAGGTCTATTGCGCGACCTCTGACATCTGCCCTCTCACCTCTAACCACCGACCTCCTACTAACGACTTGACCTAACGCACGGTCCAGCATAGTTTGGAAGCAAATTAGACCACAGCCGTAGGAGAACTGTTTTGAAACAAAGTGCAGCTCTATTGCTCGCCATCATTCTGCTCTCTCCCGTCACCACATTGAGCCAGAAAAGGCGTCGCACATCTCGAACTCCAACTCGACCAAGCGCCACTCCTCAGCGAACCACTCTGGCCTTGCGCGCGGGGAAAACTCGCGTAGCAAACCAGGTAAAGAAGCTAACTCACTTCACCTATCTGCTGGGCGGTGTTGCGAAGAGTATTGAACAGACTGATTTGTCGATCAGTCGCAATCAAGCGCCTCCCGCAATCGTTGAACAGGTAAAGCGCAACAAAGCGACCGTGACCACAAGTCTTCGGACTCTGCGCGAAGACCTCGACAAATTAGAAGTTGATTTTCGTACCACAATTGAGCTGCAGCGCTACTACATAAAGCTTGCGGGAAGTGCCGCCGGAGCAGCAGCAGCTGAAGATCTCGCCGCCGCGGGTCAATACGATCGCGCAGGAAGAAAACTGTTGGAAGTGGTGAATCGACTAACTGATGTGCTTGTTGAGATGCCCTAGCACCCTGGTTTATTGGCTGGGCGATATATCAAACGACGCCAGAAACTTCTGCACCGATTCTGGTTTGAGATCGTTCGGCGGGCCAACGACGGCAGCCTGGTAAAGACGACGATTAACCAAATAGATACGCGCGAAGTACGTCAATCCACTCGTTGTTGCTTGATAATCACGACCCGGAAAACCCTTGTGCGTTATCGCATCCGACTTAACCAACGTCGCACCAATACCACTAATAGTCGCATTCAGAACTCGGTCCAACACGACCTGCGGATCCTCTGTTGACTGAGGATAATCGGAATAGGCGATCACCATTACTGACGACTCGCCCGCCTTTGACATAAAGACGTGGTTAATAAGTTTTCCGGCTGGAGTCTCGACCGGTTGCTCCCTAACCTCCGGATCGCTCGGCATGAAAGCTCGGAACCGTCCCGGAGTCGACGAATACTCAACCCAGGTATTCGCGTGCGCATCAGCCTCTCTCCGCGTCAAAGCCCAGTTCCATTTGTGGCCCAACTTGTTCGTCGCGCTACCACTCATCGCGTCGCCGTCAAACGTACCTGACCACGTTGAATAACCATCATTCAATTCGAGTCGGACAACATTACCGGTCTGTCGCCACGTACCGTTGGTAAAGTCGCCGCCTTCCCAATGCCAGCGAAGTTTGTTTCCAGAAAGAAGTTGAAAGGTGTACGGATAGTCACGAACTTTTCCCATCGAGTCCGGTGCCTTAACCGTACCCGCCCAAACGGTGCCTGTGAGAGATGCAACTTCGCTCGCCGCCTGAGCTTGAATGACAGCAAGCGAAACGTGGACCAGTAGCAAAACAGAGAATGCACGTAGCATCGGGATAATTCTTTCTTTCAGAGTTATGGTTTTGGGTATGAATGGAGAGACGGAAACGTCTCCTACTTGCCTTTGGGATAATAACCCTGGCGTGCACGCACGCGAAGTTGCGGATGTGTAGGTACGGCAACTTTGATCGGACGAAACTGACCGGCCGAGGATTCCGAGTTTGAGTAGTACTGCAAGAGGTACTGTCCGCGAAGTTCGGCAGCGATTTGTGTAAAGACCTTATCGAGATCTTCCGAACGTCTAGGCACAAAGGCAGTGCCTCCGGTCGCGCCCGAAACCTGGGCCATCCCTTCCTGACCGCGCTTGGTGATCAAGTTGAGGTGCATGGTTTCACCGGACGGATTGATCGAATAAAAGACCGCGTCGGCATTCTGGACTTCGCGCTGAACCTCATTAAGTGAGCGCGCGTAGAGTCTCTCCCGAACTGCAGGAGCTATCGAATCCTGTTCCTCGCGCGTGGTGCCCAACGTACGCTTTATTCTTTCGCTAAAATTATCAGCGCCGTCAGAGATCACGAGAATCACGCGACGATGAGATGAAGGTCGTCCAGACAGATACTTGGCCGCTTCGACGACAGTATCAAAGAAGGCGGTTGGTCCCTTGTCAGCGGCAGGTTGAAGACTCAAGAGTTTTCCCGCAGCAACATCTGAACCGGCGCTGGCTTCCTTCAGGACGGGAACGCGATCAATCAAGAAGAGCGTTGCGCGATCTTCAGACTTCAACACCTGCCTGAGAAACTTTGCCGCAGCTTCTTTTTCAAATGCGAACTGGGCGTTAGTGCTTCCCGAGATGTCGATCAAGAGCGCGATATCGAGTGGTACTGATTCCGGATCGCCAATCTGGGCAATCTGTTGTCGCTTCCCACTCTCGTCCAATTGAAAGTCAGGGAGTTGTAGCCCCTTAACCGGTTCGCCCTGAGCGTCAACAACAGACACGGGAACCATAACGAGATTCGAGCTCACACGAACCACATCAAAGTCTTCATCCTTCGGTTCAGGAGTCGGCGTCGGCTTAGGCGTGGGTGGAGGGGGAGGTGGAGGCGGCAGATCCTTTAAGGACTGACCCGCAGCCACTGGCAGAAAGAAAAATAGAGCCAGCACTCCTACGAGAAGTGCTGGCCCAACATGTTTTCCCCAATTTCTATCACTCATCAAGCCACAACCCCATGCCGTCCGGCCCCGGCAGGCCAATTATATTTCAAAATCTCTGACGACATGATACATGGCTGTTAGGTGCAAGGCGACGATCTGAAGTTGCATCGCCACACGCTGCAACAAAATTGTTATTGATCCCCACTTGTAGTCGGACGAGCCATTGCTGGCGCGCTCTGCATCAAGCCCTTGTTAACAAGCAACTTGATCTCGACGCGTCGATTCTCGGCACGACCGTCCCGGGTGGTGTTATCGGCAATCGCATTCGTCTCGCCGTAGCCATACGGCGTAACAATTCGGCGTAATGGAATGCTGTGGTTCTCTACCAGGTAACGGATGACTGCATCAGCTCGACGTTGGCTGAGCACGCGATTGCGGGCCACGCTGCCGGTCGAATCTGCATAACCCGAAACCTCTAAAACGTAGCCCTTCGAATTCATCGCCGCGGTGGCGATTTCGTCGAGCTTCGTTTTTGCGTCAGTGTTGAGCACTGCACTGCCAGAACGGAAGTTCACAGCAGTTACCGTCTGCGGCTCGTAGTCATCCAATGCGGAGATGCGCTCGTTGGTCGCATTTACGCCTGCCACTGCGGCATCAGCAGTCTCTTGAGCTGCCCTGGCGCCGCCTCGTGCTGTATTCGCTACGGCTGCCAGTTCATCTAACTGTCCGGAGAGACGCTGCGCATTCTGCTCAACCTCACTCAACTTGGCTTCTGTGGTGGTCGCACGATCCTCGAGCGGCGCAGCACGTGATTCAACGGCACGAGCCACTCTTAGATCCGATTCATTGAACCGAATTTTCTCCGCAGCCAATTCGCCCGAGCCATTGCCTCGGCCTTCGACTTCCAGATTTAGACCACGAAGAATGTTGGTCTGCGCATAGTTGGTACCACTGCGCAGGAAACCACCTTTGGTTTTGACGCTGGTTCGCTCATCAAGACGGACCACAGTGTCAACGCCATTAATATCTCTTACGGTAAAAGTGTCTGCATCTCGACGAGTAACCACACCCTTAAGCTTCATCTTCTGTCCGCTCGCAACGGTGCGCGAGCCGGCAGTTGGTGTCGTATCTTGCGAGAACGCGATGGGGGCTGAGAAGACCAGGAGGCCGATCGCAAGGACCAGGGAGGAAAACATCTTAAACTTCGGGATTTCCATGAAATACATCTCCTTGTGTTTTGAAAATTAGCGGCCCGCCTAAAGTTGCGAACCCCGTGATTTCGGTTAAGCTCAAACGACTGGCACTAATCCAATCGTTGCCCACTCTTGTGCAACAGCGCATCTTGTTTAGACCGAACACGTTAGCAAGTCAACCACTTTCTCCATTCTTCATGTAATCGCCACTTGATCGCAATAACACTGGCGATCGTTACAAGAAAGCGGTGACAAACCTGACAAATCCGGTTCGCCACCGCTTGCTAAAAGTCGAAGTTCGATGGTCTAAAAAGCGATGTCTGCAGCCTCGAGATATTCTTTCATGTAGGCCAAGAAGCGTTCGGCGTCTGAACCGTCGATTACTCGATGGTCATAGCTGAGCGCAAAGTAAGCCATCCAACGAATCGCAATGTAGTCGTCGCCTTCCGGTGATGTAATCACGCACGGTCGCTTCTCAATCTTACCCACACCGAGTATAGCGAGTTGCGGCTGATTGATGATCGGCGTGCCGAATAGACCACCAAATACACCAGGATTTGTGATTGTGAAAGTTCCGCCTGTGACTTCGTCCGGCTTGAGTTGCTTGGTCCTTGCTCGATCAGCAAGGTCATTTGCGGCGCGGGCCAATCCAGAGATCGAAAGGTCGTCAGCTCGTTTGATAACCGGCACGATCAAACCCCAATCAAGGGCGACTGCCATTCCCAGATTGATGTCACGTTTGTAGATGATCTGATCGCCGCTAACCTGCGCATTGAAAATCGGAAACTTTCGCAATCCGCTGATCACCGCCTGAAAAATAAACGGCATGTACGTCAGTTTGGTACCGGTCCGTTCAGCGAACTGGTCCTTATTCTTGTCACGCAGTTTGGCGATGTTCGTCATATCGATCTCATAAACTGACGTGACGTGGGCCGAGGTGCGACGTGACAGGACCATGTGTTCGGCGATCTTCTTGCGCATCACACTCATCTGCTCCACACGATCGCCATCAGTAGGCTTTGGAGTGGGGGCTGATGCAGGTGCCTGAGTTTCTTGAGCTCTTTGTGGTGCTGCTGGAGTCGCTGTTGTGGCTGGCGTCGCTGGTGGTGGCGCAACGGCACCTGATTCAATGAAACTCAGAATGTCGTTCTTTGTTACGCGGCCACTCAACCCCGTACCTTCGAGTTTCGCGATGTCGACGCCATGTTCCTGTGCAATCTTCCGAACCAGCGGGCTCGATTTGGTCCGTCTTAATTCGTCCGCAGTCTCGGCGCCGGATTGTTGAGTGGGCGCGGGAGGGGCTTCGGGAACATTCTTTGGAGGGGCTGGTGGAGCAACAGCTTCCGGCTTCGTTGGAGCTGGTGGAGCTTCTATACGTTGCGGCTGTGTTGTAGCTGGAGTTGGTGGAGCTTCGGCCTCCATTGCCTTACTCGCATCTGCTTTAGCGCTCTCGCTCGGGGCTGATGACGTTTGCGATGGTGTGCTTTCAGCCACAGGCACGGGCGTGGGTGTTGCGCCACCTGCACCATTCCCATCAAGGACGGCAACTACCTTGTTTACTTCAACTGTCTCGCCTTCCTGATGACGAATCTCAGTTAAAGTTCCCGCGGCAGGCGATGGTATCTCAGCGTCAACCTTGTCAGTTGAAATCTCGAATAGAGGCTCATCACGCTCGACTCGCTCGCCGACTTTCTTCAACCACCTTGTTATCGTTCCCTCCGCGATGGACTCGCCCATCTGGGGCATCACTACCTCTGTACTCATAATCACTCCACAGAACTTTCGTAGAATAGAATTGAAACGGGACCAACTGGTCCCTCACGCTTGGGGACTGCCGTAACTACTCGGCAGTTGTTGGATCGATGATGGTCGCGACTTCAGAAATTTTATTTGCGGGGAATCCACCCTGCTGCGCGTGCTCGCGAATCATCTCAGCATTAGGAGCAATGTAGACACAGTAAACCTTGTCACCGGTAACATAGCTCTCGACCCACTGAATCTGTGGTCCCATCTTCTCCAACACTCCGCACGACTTTTGGGAAATCGCTTGTAAATCTTGTTTTGATAGGTTGCCGGCACCGGGAATCTCTCTTTCAATTAAGAACTTGGGCATAGGTTCTATCTCCAATCTTTATTTAATAAGCAGCGAGTTTGCGCGCGCCATCGAGAACATCTTTGGTTTGAGGTAAGTAATAATCTTCGAGCGGAGGAGAGTAAGGCACGGGCGTATCAATGGACGCAATTCTTACCACCGGAGCATCGAGCCACTCAAATGCTTCCTCAGCGATTATCGCGGCAATCTCCCCACCGATTCCGCCAGTACGAGACGCTTCGTGCAAAACCAAAGCGCGACTTGTTTTTTTGACGCTGGCGAGAATCGCCTCTTTATCAAGCGGCGCTAGCGTGCGCAGATCGATAATTTCTACGTCAAGACCCTCACGCTCCAACTCTTCAGCAGCATCGAGTGCGGTAAGAACCATCGCTCCAAAAGTGATGATTGACAGGTCTCGGCCTGCGCGAGCGGTGCGGGCCTTACCAATCTCGACGATGTAATCGTCGGTTGGGATTTCCTCACGCAGCCGCGGCAATCGATAGAGTTTCTTGTGCTCAAAAAAGAGAACCGGATCCGGGTCGCGTATCGCCGCCTTAATCAAACCCTTCGCGTCGTAAGCGGTTGAAGGTTCGACCATCTTCAGTCCGGCGGTGTTAAGAAAGAAGGACTCGGGATTCAGCGAGTGGAATGGACCAGTACGCAAACCTGACCCACATGGGCCACGGAAAACGGTTGCGAGCCCGGCGCCCCATCGGTAGCGACACTTCGCTGCATAGTTGGTCAAGAGATCGAAACCGGCGGAGATGAAATCGATAAATTGAAACTCAGCGACGGGTCGCATTCCCATCAATGCTGCGCCACACGCGGCGCCAACAATTGCGCCTTCCGAGATTGGAGTGTCGATAACCCGGCCACTGCCGAAATGATCGATTAGGCCATCCGTAACTTTGAAAGCCCCTCCGTACGCACCGACATCTTCGCCGATAACAAACACGCGTTGGTCGGCATCCATCTCTTCCCAAATACCCTGGCGGATGGCCTCGACAAACGTGACTACTCCGCCCCGTTCAGGCGGTGCTGACTTGTGTTCTTTTTTGGTAGCGGTAGACATAAGGGATCTGCGAATGACGCTTGTCGATTGACGATTTGTGCGTGAACGCTTCGCACCAAAAAGTCTTTTTCGGGCTTCGGCTCGGCCGCAGCCCTGCGGTAAGCCTACGGCTTACTGCAACCCCAACTTGAATATCAGGCTGTGCCTAAATTGTTCCATCTTTTGAGGCATAGCCTTGAATAAAACCTATGAACGTGCGGCCGAGCCGGAATCGAATGCGGCCGAGCCGGAATCGAAAGACTTTGGTGCAAAGCGCGTCAAGCAAATCGTCAATCGTCAATCGTCAATATCATTGGTCAATCCTCAACACTCCCGGTCTCAGTGCAGGCGCCACAATCTCGTTGTCAAAAACACCATACGCCGCCTGTTCCGGATCGGGCATCGGTGAACTCTCGGCCCACGCACAATCTTCTTCAATCAAATTCACCACTGCGGCGGTGATCTCATCGAGCTTGGCCTTAGCCGCAACTTTCCGGTCCAGCAAATAACGTTCAAAGCGGTCCACCGGATCGTTGTTCTTCTCCCACCACTCAATCTCACCCGGCGCGACATAACGCTGATCGTCATGCTCGGCATGACCTTTCCGCCGATATGTCTTGGCTTCAATCAAAACCGCGCCACCACCTTTACGCGCATATTCTGCTGCGTGCCTGGTTACTTCATAACACGCGACGACGTCGTTGCCGTCAACGATGTGCGCCGGTATTCCATAGCCCGCGGCCTTCTCAGCCAAATCGCGAACCGCGGTCTGCAACGCAGTGGGTGTTGAATAAGCGTAATGGTTGTACTCGGCAACTACGATCAGCGGCAATCGCTGAACAGCAGCAAAGTTGAGGCCTTCATGAAAAGCCCCGGTACTCATCCCTCCATCACCAATATAGGCAATCGCGACAATCTGTTTCTTTTGCATGCGCGCTCCAAGTAACACGCCGGTCATTACCGGAATCATGTCGCCCAAGTGAGAGATTGGGCCAATGAACCCGCGCTGCATGTCGCCGAAGTGAATATTCAGATCGCGGCCGCCGGATGGACCCCAGGCTTTTGCCATGTACTGAGCAAAGATCTCACGCGGCTTGATCCCTTTAACCAGTACGGCTCCAAGATCCCGAATAAGAGGAGTGATGAAGTCGTTAGGTTGAAGTGCATAGGCACTTCCCACCGCTGTCGCCTCTTGGCCCAGCGACCGAAATACCCCACCAACTACTTTTGTTTGTCGATAGAGATTGACCAATCGTTCCTCAACCAGTCGAGTGAGTTTCAAAAATCGATAGAGGTCCAGCAGTTGTTCGGGCTTAAGAGTCGTTTCTACAGTACAACTCAAAGGCTTCCCTTCGGCAGGACGGCGAGGAGCGAACCGGGTGTTGATCTGACTCTGCGGACGCGGCTGATGTCTTGGTGCATGCGGCCGGCGACGCTTGCCCTTCCCACCGGAATCCTGCTTCTTCACGTCTGTTTTGGTCTTGTCCATTGTTCAGATTTTTCAGATGTGAACTGTCAGGCCGTGGACACCTTCCGCAGCTTCCATGACGGCTTCCGCAACGGTCGGATGGGCATGCATGGTCCGTCCTAATTCTTCAGCTGTAGATTCGAGTTGCATTGCCACGCAGGCTTCGGCGATCAACTCTGTAGCATGTGGTCCAATGATGTGAACGCCCAGGATCTCGTCATACTTCTTCTCGCTGATGATCTTCACAAAACCCTCTTCCTCACCAATGATTCGCGCTTTACCCGACGCTGAGAAGGGAAACCTGCCAACCACTACGTCGTAACCCATCTCTTTTGCTTTCGCTTCGGTCAGACCAACTGATCCGACTTCCGGATCGCAGTAAGTGCAGTTTGGAACCAGCCTCAGATTGATCGGTCGCACGTCTTTTTGTCCAGACATGTGTTCAACGGCGACGATTCCCTCTTTCGACGCAAGGTGGGCCAACAAAGGAGTGGGGACCACATCTCCAATTGCGTAGACATGAGGTTCAGCTGTTTGTTGGAACTCATCCACTTGAACAAAACCACGATCGACCTTGATCTTGCTGCCTTCGAGGCCCAGGCCGTCCGTGAATGGCATGCGGCCCACTGCCACCAGCAACATCTCGGCTTCCAAACTCACGGGATCACCCTTTGAAGTTTTCCCGGTTACGCGCACACCTTTATCAGTCTTTTCCAGTTTGTCGAGTTTGGTGTCGAGTTGCGACTTGATCCCACGTTTGCGAAACGCCTTCTCAAGTTCTTTCGAAACCTCCTCGTCCTCTAAGGGAACCAAGCGAGGAAGCAACTCCACAATCGTCGTCTCAGCGCCAAAACGTGAATATACAGATGCGAACTCGACGCCCACGGCTCCTGCGCCCATCACGATTAGTGACTTCGGAACATCTTTAAGCTCCAGAATGTGATCGCTCGAAACGACGTGAACCCCGTCAGTTTCGAAACCAGGAATGGGACGCACCACGGAGCCAGTGGCGATAATGATGTTCTTAGTATTGATAGTCTGCTTCTGACCATCAGTGCCTGTCACTTCAACTTTTCCTGGCAACGCTAGTTTTCCAGTGCCATTGAATACCGTGACTTTGTTCTTCTTCATCAAGTATTCAATGCCTTTCGAGTTCTTCAGGACCACCTTGTCCTTTCGTTTTTGGACGTCGGCAAAGGCGAGTTGAATTCCGGATGCCTGCACGCCAAAGTCAGCAGCGTGCTGCATCTGTTCGAACACATGCGCGGACATCAGAAGTTGTTTGGTAGGAATGCAACCTCTCAAGGTACAGGTGCCGCCGAGTCGTTTGTCCTTCTCAATGATCGCAACCTTCAATCCCAACTGGCCTGCGCGAATCGCAGCCACATAACCGCCCGGACCACTGCCGATAATGGTCACGTCAAATTGTTCGTTAGCCAAGGTAAGCTCCTAATAGCTGGTTAATTACAGAGTTCAGTCGTTCGCCTGCGTGTTTCTCGCATACCCCGACCTTGCAGGGAGTTTACGCTGAACCATTGCTGTCATTTGAAAGACGGGCATTATAATCATTTGCAGGTTTTCGGCCAATTGAGGCTGAAAGACAGCAGTTCAGTGGTCAATCGTCAGTTGACAGTTCAGGGTTTTTCGGGCTTTGGTCTTTGCTCTGCGATCTCTGCGATCTCTGCGCTGCATTGTCTAGTGTCAGAAGTGCTTCCAGTCGAGACAGAGTTACTGAGAGATCGCAGAGCCGCTGAGAACGCGGAGCAAAGACCAAAGACCAAAGTCCAAGAGTCCCAGGTCCAAAGACCAACACCCCAACGAACCACCACCAAAAAAGGCACACATGATTCACTCAGAAGAATTTCTTCAACTTGTTAATGATGCCAAGACTCGCATTCGCGAAGTCACGGTCGATGAAACACGGAAACGAATAGAGTCGAACGAGGGAGCCAGGCTGTTTGATGTTCGCGAAGACAATGAGTGGCAGGCGGGTCATGCTGCCGGCGCGGAGCACCTTGGCAAAGGCATTATCGAGCGAGACATCGTTAGCGAAGTGCCTGACAAATCCACCGAAGTAATTCTCTATTGTGGTGGTGGATTCCGATCGGCGCTCGCTGCAGACGCGCTGCAACACATGGGTTACAACAACGTCTATTCGATGGCCGGTGGCTGGAAAGCGTGGAAGGAAGCGGCCGCCCCAATCAAAATCGATGACGAGAACGGCGATTAGGTTTCGGCGTGTAACGACCCGAGAATCTCTACCAGTTCCGTCACATCGATCGGTTTCGTGACGTGTGAAAAGAACCCTTCCGTTTCAGCACGCTTAACATCTTCGGCGCGACCGAACCCAGTCAATGCGAGAACCGGTATATCTTCCCTTCCTGGTATCCTGCGCAACCGACTTAACAACTCGAAACCATCCATGCCTGGCATAGAGATGTCTGACAGAATCACGTCAAACGTCTGGTCTGCCAGGATCTCGAGAGCCTCTGCCCCACCTTTGGCAGTCACGACATCTGCTCCATCCATCTCGAAAAGACGCTTAAGCATTTCAGTCGTGTCTGCAGAATCATCTACCACCAGAATGCGCATTTCGCGCAATGCGCCGTCCGGGTCTGACTCTGTGAGACTCGTGGTTTCGGGCGCTTCTCGACTCAACGGAAACTGGATCGTAAACCGCGCCCCCTTGCCCTGACCCTCTGACGCAACGGTAATCGAGCCGTCGTGAAGGTGGACCAACTGCTCAACCAGCGCGAGACCAATACCCAGTCCTCCGTGTTTGCGACTACTGGTGGCGTCTGCCTGACGAAACATCTCAAACACATGGGGCATGAAGGCAGGATCAATTCCCTCGCCAGTGTCTTCAACCTCCAGGAAAGCCCGCGTGGCATCTCGACTTAAACGAATGGTTACCGATCCACCTGGTGGCGTGAACTTCACACCGTTGTTGAGCAGATTCCAAATGATCTGTTCGAGTCTTAGCGGGTCTGCGTCGATGAAAATGACGTCGTCGGTTGTTTCGACTCGAATTACAACGTTCTTTGTTGCGGCTTCGTTGCGCACAGTCTCTACAGCGTCCGTGACCGTCATGGGAAGTGAAACTGCCTCGCGGTTAAGAGTCAACTTGCCCATATGAAGCCGAGAGAGGTCGAGTAGGTCGCGCACAAGTTGAGCCTGGGCCAGTGCATTGCGCCGCATCACTTCGGCGGCTTTCAAAACAAACGGAGAGCTCTTGACCTCCGCACTTCTTAAAAGAACTTCTGAGTAACCAAGAATTACATTCAACGGATTTCGTAACTCGTGCGACAAAGTCGCGAGGAACTCGTCCTTGAGACGGTTGGCTTCTTCGGCTTCGTTGCGAGCCTCTCGCTCTCGTTCAAGCAGTTCTTGTCGTTCCTGCTCCGCGCGTTTGCGCTCGGATATGTCGGTTGAGACACCAACAATACCGATCAAATTCCCATGTTCGTCAAAGAGCGGTGAATCGGTAACCATTAAAGGAAAAACGCGGCCATGCTTTGACCGAGCCAGAAACTCTCCGGACCAACTTTCGCCTTTGCGGATGTGTGAAAGAATTTCTTCAGCAGAGCCGCGCGTGCTCTCGGCCGGGACCAGGTCGAGTACGTTTGCGCCCAGCGCTTCTTCAGCGGTCCAACCAAAGAGCCGTTCCGCAAAATCATTCCAATAAAGAATTTCACCACTGAGGTCCGTCGCAATGACACCCTGTTCAACTGCGCCAATGAGATCGGCTTGAAATCGAATCTCGCGTTCTCTTCTGCGGCGATCACTGATGTCGCGGGCAATCTTCGAAGCGCCGATTACGTTACCCCGCTCGTCATGAATAGCAGAGATCGTCAGTGAGATGTCGATCAGCGAACCGTCCTTTCTGCGCCGCACGGTTTCATAATGATCCACGCGCAAACCTTGGGAGATCCTCCGCAAAATTGTCGGTTCCTCATCGTGACGATCCTCTGGAATGAGCATCGTCACGTTCTGGCCCACCGCCTCTTCGGCGGTATAGCCAAAGATTTTTTCCGCTCCCTTGTTCCAACTCTGGATGCGTCCAGTGAGGTCCTTGCTGACAATTGCGTCTTCTGACGACTCAACGATTGATGCCAGCCGACGGCTCGCAAGTTCTGCCTGCTTCCGTTCACTAATGTCGCGCAGATAAGTCGTTATGCCCGTGGGAGCCGGATACGCGTGAATCTCGAACCATGTCCCGGGAACCATCTTCGACTCCATCTCGAAATGGACCGGTTCCATCGATTCAAGCGCCTTCTGAAACTGCGAGTACAAGGGAGTTGTCAAGGCGTTTGGATACAGATCCCAGATCACTTTGCCTAACAACTGGTCACGACGCTTACCAAGCCGCACTTCGGTTTGTCGGTTTACCTCAACAAATCGCCAATCGCGGTCCAGGCGATAAAACAGATCTGTCATGCTTTCGAGGATCGAGTTGATCCGCTCGTTCGACTGTTTCAACGCTTCCAATGTCTGATCTCGCTCACGACTCGCCTCGCCCAGTTCCAACTCGTGCAGACGAGCGTTTCGGAGAGCGATTGAGGCCTGATCAGCAAGTGCGCTCAGTTGCCAATCTTCCTCAGCGGTCAGCGGCGTGGCGCGAACGATAACCAGCAGACCCGTCAAAGCGTTCATCGCTATCACCGGAACGGATGTCATCGTCTCGTCGCGACTTAAACCCAGGAACTTGTGTAACTGCTTAACGACATCCTCTTCCATGCGTCCGAAAAACGCGCGCGATAGTTCATGGTCCAACCCATACGACGAACGGATTCTCAGTAGTCCATCCCTATCAGCCAGAAGCAGCGTCGTAATTCGTGCCCTGAACAGCTGCGCAGCGTTGTGCACAATCAGATCGAGCACCTCATCAAAATTTAAAGATGTTGTGATTGCTCGGTTGATCTCCGCCAACCGTCTTGATGGATCTCTATTCATGTCGTCAATGGATCTCTGGGATTTCATCAATAGGCTCTTTCTATTACCAGACCTTCCGATGAAATACTGAGTTTGTGCTCATGACTGTCATGCGCACTGCTTCGGGTCTTGATAACTCTCACCGTACGCGCCATCTCCTTGCCTGGGCTGAAGCGCAATAAGACGATGTTGTCGCTCATGTTCGATATCTCTTCATCACTTATCGAGTGAATTTCAAAGAGGTGAGTCAACTCGTAAAGCATCAGGCAGGTAACCTTCTTCACCGCGAACCATTGCGTCAATGAGTAAATGAAGTCCGAGAACCGCTGTCGGTCAATACTACTCCGCTCAAGATCTCCAAGCGCATCGATGACCACGCGTCTGATATTTCCAGCCTGAACTTTCTCAATCAATTCCGCGGCGATGATGTCGAGCTGCATCTCTACCGGCGACTGATAGAAAAGGTTGAATCCCTTTTCGAACAGCTCTTCAGGATCCCAACCCAGATTTCGCATCGTTGTCGCAAGTTGAGTTGGGTTTTCTTGAAAAGCC
>DATBMP010000565.1:0-3379 GCA_036554845.1 Pyrinomonadaceae bacterium | reverse complement strand
ATCACCTCTAGATCGGCAGCGTTCTTCAGTTTTCCGTTCTGTTCGATGAAGAGTTCGGAAGTGAGTTCGAGATTCTTGATCGCGGATAGCAGCGAATCCTTGTCAGTGATTTCGCGTGGCATGAAGGTTTTATAGATTAGTAGATTGTTAATAGCAATAATTAGTTTGTTGGTGGTCTGTGGTGAGTGGTCAGTTGTCAGTGTTAAGTGGTCGGTGGTTAGTGGTCAAAATATCCCATTTACTATTCACGATTACCCATTTACTATCTCCAAACAAATGCCATCGGACTCAATCTATTCCCTTCCACTCGAAAAACAGGTGGGACAGTTCTTCTACATCGGACTTCCGGGGACGGAACTCGATGAGGAGACACGTGCGCTCATCAACGATATTCAACCAGGCGGGATTATCCTCTTTGGACGCAATGTCGCCAGTCCTCAACAAGTTAGAGGGCTGCTTGAAGGTATCCGCGAGATGTTGCCGATCGAACCACTGTTCGGAATCGACCAGGAAGGCGGTTTGGTCGATCGGCTGCGAAAGATCTTCACGCCCATGCCTTCGGCGCGCACGATTCGTCAACACGGCGATCTGGCGGGCGTTAGATCATTGGGCAGAATTAGTGGAGAAGTCCTGCGAATGCTGGGCTTCAACATGAACTTCGCTCCGGTCATGTCCATCATGACCGACGAGCGCGACCTTCTCTCCAACGGTCTCTATTCGCGCTCGTTCGGCCGTTCGCCGGGTGAAGTCCTCGGCTACACGACGGTCTATCTGCGCGGTCTGCAAGAAACCGGCATGATCGGTTGTCTCAAACACTTTCCGGGTATCGGCGCCGGTGAGGTTGATTCGCATGAGCAGATGCCGATCGTTTCACTCTCGCATGAGGATCTAATCGCCCAGGATCTCGCGCCTTACATTGAACTGTTTGGTCGCCGCGACGATCGCGTGCGCTGCGTGATGGTAAGCCACGGCGGTTTCCCAAACATCGATATCAAAAAAGAGATGACTGGCGGTCTGCTGGAACCCGCTTCGTTGAGCCACAACATTGTGACCAAACTGCTGCGTCAGGAGTTGGGCTATCAACATCTGGTCGTCACAGACGATCTCGAGATGGGAGCCATCTCCAAACATTGTGAGATTGAGTCCGCAGTCGTGCGGGCCTTCATGGCAGGCGAGGACATGCTCTTGATCTGCGCGCATCCTGACATTATTCGTCGTGGCTACGATGCATTGCTGAGCACGGCGCGCGACGGCAAGTTGCCCAAGGAGCGAGTGCGCGGATCACTAAGACGCATTGCGGCGATCAAAGGAATTGTGAAACCGCCTCTACCCTTAAACCTGCAAAGGTTTGAAGAGCTGTCAGCTGAAACAGCCCGGCTAAACGAGAAACTTAATTACCGTTATGGAGGCACAACTTGATGGCCAGGCATCCATTGGTCTTTCTTATTCTTATTCTGATTTTGGCAGTTGCATTTCCGACTGCATGCCGGCGCCAGAGTGACACTTTTGTTATCGCACTTGGAGACAACATACGGACGATCGATCCCATCGGATCGCCTTCTGTCGATGCCGCCAGTGAACGCGTCCGCACCCTTATCTTCAATTCCCTCGTGAGGAAGAACGAGAAGTTTGATTACGTCGGGGAGTTGGCCCATGACGTTATTGAACGCTCTGCTGATGGACTGATCTACACCTTCAGATTACGTGACGGAATCAAGTTCCACGATGGTCGAGCATTTACTTCAGCGGATGCCAAGTACACTCTCGACCTCGTGTTCAAGAGTAACTTTGCCAAGTCAGCCACTTTCTTCGAAGGAGCGGGTACCGATAAGAAGAGTTACATCCGGAGTGTCGAGACGCCTGATGAAAAAACGTTGGTGGTGACACTGACGAAACCATGGACGGGCCTGCTTTCCAACCTCGTGCCGGTCGCGATTATTCCGAAGGACAGTTACGAAAGCCAAAAAACTCATCCGCTGGGAACCGGGTTCTACAAGTTTCTTAGTTACGACAACTCCCAACAAGTTGTGGACCTGGAGGCGTTTCCAGAATACTGGGAAGGCCCAGCGAAGATTCAGAAAGTTCGTGTGCGCGTAATCAGTGACACGAACGCATTGCAAGCCGAGTTACGCGCGGGCCGCGTGAGTCTCGCACCGTTGCCAACCAGTTTGTCCCCGGATGCGATTAAGCTGTTGGGCCAGGATCCAAATCTACAGGTACTTCAGTTCAATGGGTCTAACGTCAATCTGCTTACGTTCAATACTTCGCAACCACCTTTGGACAATGTAAAGGTCAGAGAGGCGATAGCTTACGGTATCGACCGTGAAAGCATGATTCGAGATCTCTTGTTGGGCCAGGCGAAGATTGCGCATTCGATTCTGCCTGAAGAGTCCTGGGCGTATACGCCGGGGCAGGTCTATACGTTCGATCCGGGACGGTCGAAGGCTTTACTCGATGAAGCCGGATTCAGAGATCCTGATGGAGACGGACCACAAGCGCGCTTCACGAAGCCAGTGGTTTTTAAAGTGTCAGGCAGTAGTGTTGCCGGACGGCAATATGCCGGTGTGATTCAGAATTATCTGAAGGACGTAGGTGTTCCAGTTTCGATTGAAACCGCTGAACTGAACACACTTTTTGACCAGCTACGGTCGGGGCAGTTTCAGATTTTTTATGGACAGTGGGTTGGTGGAAATCAGGATCCGATCTTTTTTAAAGATCTCTTTGCCACTTCAGAAATACCGACACCGGAGCGTGCGTCAAGAAACCGCAGTCGTTTCAGCAACAAAGAGTTGGATGCCTTGTTGGACCAGGCGGTGAACACATTCGATCGCGAGCCAGCGCGGGTCCTTTATCATCGTATTCAAGAGATTGTTAGTCGTGAGGTGCCAGTGTTTCCGTTGTGGTATCAGGCGAATATCGTTATTACGCGGAAGAACGTGGGTAACATTCAAGTGAATGCGAGTGGCGACTGGGGATTTGTGAGAAACGTGACCGTCACGCCGTAGAGAATGTTAGCTGCGCTTATTTGCGTCCAATACTTGAATGAACTCGGTCAGTTTACTTCTCTCAAGAGCTCCTTCCCTTACGAACCTGGCAGTTGGTTCAGACAGATCCAGCACGGTTGAGGGCTGAGTCGCCGTCACTGCACCACTATCAATAATTAAATCAAGTCCCACTGGAAAGTATGATGCGACTTCCGACGCTGTGCGCGCGGGTGGCTTGTGGGAAGGGTTCGCGCTGGTTGCGGTCAACGCGCCGCCGCAAATTCTAACGAGGTCGCGCACCTGTTCGTCATCAGGTATTCGAACGCCGACGGTTCCCGTACCGGCAGTTAATTCAGCAGGGAGTTCAGCGAGTGCACGGCCGACGATGGTAAGTG
>DATBMP010000157.1:0-6692 GCA_036554845.1 Pyrinomonadaceae bacterium | reverse complement strand
GTCCAGGCACACGTGATTTGACGACTACCATCGATTGGACTCTAGTGAGGAACATCAGTCAGGATCTGGGCTTCAAAGTCGTCCAGTTCGACGTTCAGGATCAGTTTCTGATGAGCGCAGGAATTCTTGACGAGCTCAAATCTTTAACTGACGAGATGGAGACTGAGGCTGAACGGATTAAAATGCGAACCCAATCCCGCGAGATGATTCTGCCTTCCGGAATGGCGGAGAGTTTCCAGGTTTTGGTTCTAAGCAAAGGTCTTTAGTCAAATTTCTGTTTACGAACACATTGGAAATAATTAGGAGGATACGATGGCGATATCAGATTCACTGCTACCCGAGTTTGATCAGGAAATGAATGGGACACGCCGCACCCTCGAGCGTGTTCCGGACGACAGGTTCGCCTGGAAGCCCCATGAGAAGTCGACAGCGATGGGCGGTCTTGCAACTCATCTCTCCAACCTCCCTACGTGGGTCATCTACACCCTTAAGCAAGACTCGCTTGATTTGGCGCCGGGAGGAAAACCTTTGCCGCAGATGGAGGTGGCGAAGTCGACCGAAGATCTTCTTAAGACATTCGATGAGAACATCAAGAACGCTCGGGCTGCGATTGCTGAAGCGAGCGATGAAGAGTTGTTCAAGCCATGGTCATTACTTCAGAACGGACAGATGCTTCTGACTTTGCCAAAGGTCGCGGTGCTCAGGAGCTTTGTGATGAACCACAACATTCATCACCGCGCGCAACTTGGTGTTTATCTGCGACTCAACGACATACCTGTGCCGTCCATCTATGGTCCATCGGCGGATGAAAATCCGTTCTAAGTAGTAACTTGGAGTGCGGCGTCCTTTCGCTTGCCGCCGCACTCCCGAGACCGGAGAGAACCTTATGAGAACCCGACTCGCAGTCGTTTTAGCTTTGATCGCCTCTTGTGTGGGCCCGGGTTTCGCCGGGTCGAATTATCATTTCGTCTCGCAAGTCCAGAATGTTTCGGGCAAATACATCCTCCATACTCACCGGGAAGGCAAGGGTGGTTTTGTGAACGAGCTTGAAGTGGAGAATCTGGCGAAGGGCAAGCTGAAGGTAGTTTTCAACGGCACCTTCTTCTACATGGCAGGTCGTGATGAGACTTTTCACGAGGGTTCAGGTGAGGGCGAAGGGGTTCTCAACGGCGCCGTCGGTTCGGTAATTCTGGATGATGGTGCAGGGGGAAAATGTTGGTTGACTTTGACGTTCTCAGTGAACCAAGTCACGGTGAAGGCAGCCAGGGTTTGTGGCCTCAATGTAGATCCGAACGGCGTTTATACGAAGACCGGCGGCCCAACTTCCACTGACAACGAAATGTCCTCCGCGGCCAATCGACCCACCGGGCCACGTGGCTTCGAAGTCTGTCCGGATCCAAAGACGCCGTGCAATTCAAGAGCGCGAAGATTTTCGCCTTATGAACTCTCTTTTCGTTTGCCCCCGCGCTTGCAACCTGGTCGAACCTACACGTCAGCGCCTTTCTATGCCGTCATAGTGAAGACTTTCGAAAACGAATCATGTGATGCTGATGACCATACGGCGAGCATTGAGCGCGAGCGATTGCAGATCCAAAGGATCTATCCGTCGCGCAAAGTGTTTGGTTCCTACAGCTGCCCCAATCTGGATACGTTGGATTACGACTTCGAAGGTAAATTGGACCCGAGTGGTGAACGAGTACTGTTACCGACTTATCTTGCTGTCTACGCGGGAAAAACGGAGAGGGAAGCGAACGAATTTCTTATCTACGTCAAAACTATTTATCGGAATGCGATCTTGAAACGAATGACGGCGAATTACGAGATCATGGACCAGTGAATCAGAATCGCGTCGCTGAACTGCCAATGCCGAAGTTGATTCACCAGGATTTTGCACAAAAGTCTTGCGTTACGGCTTTGCCGCTTCCTTGCGGTAAGCCTGCTGCGACAGGATGACGCTGTGAAGATACCGCTTCCCACCGTTTCTGGAGTTGGTCCCAGCAGTCAATGGCTGCCACCTGGTCCATGGAAGACTGTCTTAGACTTTTTCCGGGAACAGTACCCCCGGATTCATGCCGACACATGGACCACACGGATGGCCAAAGGCGAGGTATTGGATGAAACCGGTCAACGCGTAGATCCGCAAACCGCCTACCGAGTCGGTGCCTGCATCTTTTATTACCGCGAACTGGAGGATGAGAGGGTCATTCCGTTCAGTGAGCGCGTGCTTTATCAGGATGAACACATACTGGTTGCTGACAAGCCACACTTCCTGCCCGTGATTCCTTCGGGTAGGTTTCTCCATCAAACGCTGTTAGTCAGATTGCGAAAGAACTTCAACCACCTGGATCTGGTACCCATTCACCGTCTCGACCGGGAAACTGCAGGTGTGGTGTTGTTTTCAAAAAATTCAGAAACGAGAGGCAAGTACACGTCACTCTTTCGGAATCGAGAGGTTACAAAAGTCTACGAGGCCCTGGCACCAACACATAAATCGATTAGGTTCCCTATAACTCGGCGAAGTCGGATCGTTCGTGGCGAACCTTTTTTTCGTATGAAGGAAGTTCCAGGTGAATCGAACTCTGAGACTAAGATCAGCTCCAAACGCAATTTGGGGCTCAATACTCTCTACCAGTTGATTCCTGTTACCGGCAGGAAACATCAGCTCCGCGTCCACCTGGCAGCGTTAGGAATTCCAATCATCAATGACAGTCTCTATCCCGAGATGCGTCGTTCAGAGGACAATGATTTTTCCAGGCCGTTAAAGCTGCTGGCGAGATCACTTTCATTTGAAGATCCTTTAACCGGACAGCAACACTATTTTGAAAGTGATAGGAAACTAGAGGACCGCTCTTAGCATGCGGCCCCCATTGCGCAAAACCGCGACCCTGAACAAAGAATCGCGAGAAGAATCGTCCGAGAAAGGCGTTCTCAAGAACCGATAGCGGTATTGCACCTCGCGATCGCTTCATTAACCGCATCGAGCCGCGCTGCATCCTCGCCGGATAGTTTCCCAGCATCAAGAAAGATTTTGTAGATTGCCTGACTTTTCTGAAACCACGAGCGTGCCTCGCGCCAATGGACCATGCGCGCGGACGATGGATACCGACCATCCGTAGCCAACGCCGCGTGACCTTTCCCTAATTCCGCCTGCACATTCGCCAATCGAAAATGCGCGATCTCGTCTGTTGGTGAAGCGGCAAACGATTTCTCCAAAGCGAGTAGCGGTGCTCTCAAGAGCTTGATTGCTTCGGCAGCTTCACCGTTCTTAATCATCAGCTCGCCAACCAACGTCTGGGTCATGGCAACACCCTGGCGAAACTCTTCGTTCTCAGGATCGGCCGCCTGCATCACGGCGAAAATTGCCAGCGCTTTACGCGCGCTGTCGAGGGCATTCTTTGTATCGTTGAGTTTGGCCGAAACCAGGGCGACGTTTAGATGGCCCACTGCCTGTCCGCGCCGTAACTTTGTGTTGAGGGGATCCGCGGCGGCCAACTCTTCACCTATCGCCTGGGCCTTGCGCATAAGGGCGAGTGCTTCCTCATGTTTGTCAGTCAGGGCGGTAAGTATCTCCGCAACTCGATCGTACGAGATTGCCAGATCGGCCTTGATTTGAACGTTGTTTGGATAAGTTACGGACAACGATTCCATGATCTCGACTGCCTTCCGAGTGTTCTCGATGGCCTCGTTAACATGGTTGTTTGCTCCATGCATGTAACCGAATTTTCCGTAGGACATGGCCAGTGCGGAGAGGATCTCCAGATCGTTCGGGAGCTCAACTGCGAGTTGTTTGTTTATCTCCAGGGCCTTCCCGTAAAACTCAAGTGGACCATTCATGTCGACTTGAACCCAAAGGATGTTGCCGAGTTTTATGTAACTGCTCGCAAGCTGACGACGAAAATCGATGTTCTGCGGCTCCTGGGCCACCAACTGTTCTCTAATAGCCAGAGCTTTGCGATAACTGTCACTCGCTTTCTGACGTTGTCCCAAATGCGAAGTTCCGAAACCACCTTGTATGTCGCCGATGCGGTCATAAGCGGCAGCGAGTTCAAGTTGTAACGAAGTATCATGGCCAGCTTCTTTCGCCAGGTTGTCGAGATACTCTAAAGCGCGACTAACAAGCAGTTCTCTGGATGGAGTGGAGCCCGGCAGATTTTGAATCGAGTCATGAAATTCAAACACGACCGAGTTCGCCAGTTTCCGAACATCGTTGAATCGTTGTTCAGCGCGCGCGCGTTCGATGCGAGCAACACGTGCTTGCCACGTGGTGACGAGAGTGGCGGCGATTAACGTAATCAAAACCACTGCCGCCGCCAGCACTCCTACTTTGTGGCGCTGAACAAACTTGCCCGCTCGATAGCTCACCGTGTCCGGACTCGCGGTAACAGGCAGTCCATCAAGATGCCTGCGAATATCCTCGGACAACTCCTGTACTGATGAGTAACGACGTGAGGGTTCTTTGCGCAAAGCCTTCAGAACGATGTTATCGAGATCGCCGCGCAGAGACTTGGGATTTGGTATTGCGAAGCGAGAACCAGCTTTGCGGTCTGGAGTCTGTTTAATACTCCGTGATTCAGCCGTACTGCGTCTGCTTTGAGATAATTGACGGCTGACGACGGTACTCGGTTTCTCAGGCTCCTCTCGCAGAACGATCTGGACCACCTCATCAGGCAGCCGGCTCTTTAATTCATAGGGCCGGTTACCGCTCAATAACTCATACAGGACCACTCCCAAACTATAGACATCGCTCGCCGTAGTGATGCCGAGTCCGCGCAACTGCTCCGGGCTCGCATACTCGGGAGTCAGCAGACCAACCATGCTGGCGGTAACGTCGCCCGTCTCAGTGTTCCAATTGGGTGTCAGTAGTTTTGCGATCCCGAAATCGAGCAGTTTGGGTACGCCTTCGGACGTGATGAGAATGTTGCCCGGTTTGATGTCTCGATGAACTACCAGGTTCTGATGCGCATACTGCAGTGCTCCACACACCTCACGAAATAGTCTAAGCCGCTCCGGGATACTCAGATCGTGCAAGTTGCAGTACTTGTCAATGCGTTCACCCTCGATGTTCTCCATGACGAAGTAAGGCAGGCCATCTTCGGTTGAACCGCCGTCCAACAATCCCGCGATGTTGGGGTGTTCGAGGTTGGCGAGGATCTGACGCTCCATCATGAAACGACGGAGGATCATGTCGGTATCCATGCCTCGATTGACGAGCTTGATTGCTACTTCTTTGCGGTATTGGTCATCGGCGCGCACGGCAAGGAATACAGTTCCCATCCCACCGTGTCCGAGCTCACGAATAATCTCGTATGGACCAATTCTTTGACCGACTCGCGTGGGTGGTTCTTCGCCCGCCTGGTAATCCGTTGTCTTGATTAAGCCGGCGTCAATCACTGCCGGTGATCCAAGAAAATCGCTTGGTGCGTCGTGTGATGCCAACAGGGCTTCAACGTGGCGACGAAGCTCGTCGTTTCCTCTACACGCCTGCTCCAGAACCGCTTCGCGGTCTCGGGGCGCGAGTTCTATTACAGAGTGAAAAACGTTCTTCAACTCCTGCCACGCTTCAGGCGTCATTGAACTCATGTCCATAGCTGCGACCTATGTCTAATCAAGAGATGAATTTTCTTGCCACTCATTTACGCGCAAATGAGCCCCGAGGTAGCTCAGGCAGAATCAACTGATTTCTCTTGTGCCAGGGCCTGATGCAGCCACGCACGGGCCATAGCCCACTCTCGTTTCACTGTCGCGGGTGACTTCTTCATTACTTCGGCCGTTTCTTCAATGGTTAATCCGCCAAAGTAACGCAACTCAACTACTCGACTTTGACCAATATCAATCTCAGCCAGTTTGTTGAGTGCTTCATCAAGGGCGAGCAATTGTGTATTGGGTTCCAGGGAAACTTCCGGAACGTCATCGAGTGAGAGGTTCTCTTGGGGGCCACCGCGTTTCATGGCGGCGTGACGGCGCGCACTATCGATCAAGATGCGTCGCATTGCCTGGGCCGCGATAGCAAAGAAATGACTACGGTTTTGGTAGGGCGATCCCCTCTGCACCATCTTTAGGTACGCTTCATGGACCAACGCTGTTGTCTGCAACGTGTGCCCGGGCCGCTCGCGGTTCAGAAAGGAATGGGCGAGGCGACGAAGTTCGTTGTAAATCAGGGGTAACAGTTTTTCCAGCGCCTGTTGATTACCTGTGCTCCACTCCTGAAGCAAACGAGTAACGTCATCTGCCGCAGTGTCCATATTCCCATCCCCGGCTACGTTTTTGGGACCGCTTGAGCTCATTCATACACTCCTTACGCTTATTTGGATAGAGGAAAATCAGATCTTCCAAGAAGAGTTGGAGTGAAAAAACCATGAGAAACCCGGCCCTGTCGTTCTTGCTAATCGTTCTGGCGTCCGCCACCTGCCTCGGCCAAACCAGCGCCTTCACCTACCAGGGAAAACTCGCAGAAGCAGGACTGCCTGCAAATGGCGTTTATCAATTTGAGTTCAAACTGTTCGATACGGATTCTGGGGGCAATCAAATTGGTTCCACACAAACCGTAATCGCGACGGTCCAGGGCGGTACCTTCACGACGCAACTCGATTTTGGCTCAGCCGCTTTTCCCGCTGACGCAGACCGTTGGTTGGAGATCAGCGTTCGGCTAAACGCGAGTGGCGCTCCTTACACCACGCTGAGTCCACGCCAGC
>DATBMP010000543.1:0-6800 GCA_036554845.1 Pyrinomonadaceae bacterium | reverse complement strand
GATAGTTCCCCGCCAGGCAGATGATCTTGCCAGGTCGCACTAGCGGAGTTTCGAGTTTTATTTCGTTGAGGCTGATCCCCGCATTGTCAATTTGCCCAGCAAGGGTCCTTAACTCGTTTCGAATCTCAGGGAATCTCGATATAAGCGATAACGTGTCGTCCACGAGCTGATTGTTTGGGCCAAGTCCTGACGAGGCCAGATCAAGAACGTGATCGTTAACGACCAGGCCGGGTCGCAATTCCTGACCATCATCACTCGTTACTTTGAAATTGACGATCTTCATCCTGTTGAACTCGGCGTCGCGTCTCTCGTGTCCTTATTTGTAGGCCGGCCCTCCGTGGTCTCTCGTGGTTAATGCACACCGTTAGTAATCTCAGTCTTGCCAGTCAGCGACGAGCGGCCACGGGAGAGCCCCCCTTACAAATCAGGTCACGACGCTACTTCCGTTTCGCTTTCAATAAGACTTACCCGTGCCGCCTCTGCCGCCGTCTCCTCACGGTTCATAAATCTCTTGTGCAGTCGAGAAAATCCAAGAGCGAGTAGACCCAAGACCGCACCTGAAACAATATTCACAACACGTCCCACCAGACTGGGCTGGACCACACTCGCAACTATCAGCAGTAATCCAGTGCCTGCGGTAATCCAGGCGATTATGTAGAAAGGAGAAAATACTTCGCCGCTAACTTTGGCGTGAGTCTTTTCACGATCAACTGGGGTGGAAAGCCGCTCGAAGAAGGTGTCAATCTTGGCGCGCTCCTGTGGATCAACTTTCTCAAGTAACGAAGTCAGCAGCATTGCTCCAATCGTGGCGCCAAAGTTTGTAAGGATGCTGATCGCCTCAAAATCGTATCGCAGCCAATTGGGATCGATTCCTGGCTGCCCGGTCAGCACGAACGTCTTATAAAGATAGAGTGATAGTCCGCAAACGAATCCGGTGAGGATTCCGGCGGCCGCACCGCGCCAGGTCACTCGCCGAATTAACAATCCTGCAAGCATCGGAATCAGCATTGGCCCAACAAACAATCCGAACACCGTAACCATCACCTCAAACAATCCCTTTCGCGCGGATGCGATGAGGCTGATTCCGATGCCAATCGTCAACGTTCCCACGATCAAAGTTGCCAGTCTTCCAACGATGACCAAGCGGCGCTGGCTCGCTTCCTTATCGAAAAGCCGGCGATAGATGTCTTCGGTAATCACACTTGCCATCACGTTGTAATCACCACTCAGCGTTGACATCGTCGCCGAGAACATCGCCGCAATCATTAGGCCCATCAGACCAGCGGGAAGGTATTTCAACGATAGTGCGGCGTAGGTGAACTGCGGAGAATTTGGTGGCACCAATAACTCCGGCATCAGACTCCGCGCGGCCATTGCGGGCAGGATGAATAACGGTGGACCAATGATCTTCAAGACTACTGCCAGCATTCCGGCTTTGCGTGCTGCGCGTTCGTCCTGAACGCTGTAGAACTTCTGCGCAAACGCCCAGTTGCCGTTGTAACTGAGAATGATGAGCAGATAGAAAGCGAAGACGTAAAGAAGCGAGAATGGCTCACTCACAGGAGAAAGGAATCCTGCTGGCGCTCCCTGTGTGAAGAAACCGACTGAATCCACATGCGCAAATACCAGTGGGAAAAGGACGAGCACACCAAGGGTGAGAATGATGAACTGAATAAAATCTGTGACGACGACGGCCCACAAGCCCCCCATGAAGGTGTAGAGCAGCATAACAACGCCGCTAACGATGATGCTTGTCTTGAGGTCGTAGCCCAGTCCGACGGAAACGAAGACACCCGTTGCGTAGATCTTCAGCCCATCATCAATCACTTTCAGCGGCAATCCAGCCCAGGCGAGCACCTGACGAATCTGTTTGTTGTAACGTGCTTCAAGAAACTCGATAGGACTCAGGATGCGCGCTCGACGCCAACGCTTAGCGAGCAGCAACGTACCCACGACCATTCCGACTGCAGAACTCCACGCGAGAGTAACGGCCACGAAGCCGAAGCGATACGCCATCTCGGAATAGGCGACGAAGGTAAACGCGCTGAAGCCTGTTAAGTAGAACGAAACCCCCGCGAGCCACCAGGGAATCGCATTTCCACCGGTGAAGAAGTCACGCACATGACGCATGCGCTTCCAGAAATAGAAGCCGATCGCCGTCAGCAACAGAAAGTAGCCGGCGATAATTATGTGATCGGCAAGTTGCAGGCCTTTATGCATTGCAGCTGGTTTCGGGAAAACGGCTCGCCTCAAGGAACTCTGGTGTTTATGTCCCACCGGAAAGGGCTGGAAAGGGCGCACCCGTTTCAACCGTTTCTAGCGAGGCTCCTCAAGCAACTCTCTGCGCTCGACTTCCTAATGACAGCAATTCAAACCGTTAAAACTGTTGGTCTTTCCCCTCAGCGCTGGTCACCGGGCTGAAGCCCGGTGTGAATGCGCGTGCTTTCCACTTTTGCTCAAGATCAGAAAACACTACCCCTCTCAGTCCCAATGGAACTCTTCGATGACAACTCACTTTTTCGGGAGACAAACAGGCGCGCTTTCGTAGGCGCCAAACCACGTGGGAGAACGATCTAATTCACGATTTCGGTCCGTCCGGAAACCAGCGAACGGCTAACGGCATCAAGCACTGCCGTTACCTGTCGACCATCAAAAGCGGTAACCTTCGGTTCGGTATCGTTCACTACCGCATCCAAAAAATCAGAGAGACATTCGACAAAGGCACCGCGCAGTTTTCCAAATACTTCATAGTTGAGAAACGTTTTCGGATAAGTAAATTGCTTTTCGGTGCTGATCTCGATCGATTCGCGCTTTCGATCGAAGTGCACATGTCCGCGACTGCCGATGACCTCGACAAATGAATCGACGATAGTCGGAAAAGTATTCGGATAGATCCAACCTGATTCAATCGTCGCGAACGAGCCACTCTTGAACTTCACCAGAGCTTGGATGATGTCGTAGGTGTCGATTCCTCGCGCCGCCAGGACGTTCTTGGTTCCACAAGCGTTCACAGAGACAGGTTCGCTAGCCATGAACCAGCGCATCAGATCAATATCGTGTGCCCCCAGAAAATGCGTGGGTGTTGTTTGCGCGGCCCAGTTGATCATCTCAGTGGGCACATAGATTGTGTCGTTCTTCCGAGCGTAACCGGCGAGTGGTTCGCCGATCTCACCTTTATTTATTGTCGCGAACCCGTGGAAGTAAGAAGACAACCAACGATGATTGAAAGCCACTTGTAACTTCAGGTGGGGCCGGCTGCGACTCAATGCTAGTAATTCATCAGCTTCTTTCAGTTCGCTCGTGAAAGGCTTTTCACAAAGTACGTGTTTGTTTGCCTCGAGTGCCGCCTTCGTTGGTTTGCAATGAGCAAAGTCAGGGGTTGCGACACAGACCGCGTCAATTGCGGCTTCGGACAACAGTTCTTGATAGTCGGTATAGCGCGCTTCAATGGCGTACTTTTCGCCGACCTGGTCCAGACGTTCCCGACTCCGATTACAAATCGCAGTCACCGTTGCGAGCGGATGAGATTTGTAGATCCGGACATACTGCTCGCCCATAATGCCGAGCCCGATGACTCCGATACGTACTTTATTTGTCATTTAGAACAAGCGCTTATCTTTTGGCACCTGAAATCAAACGCCAGAGGCTTCCTGAAGTAGTCTCTCCTCAAGATTCAGAATCCCATCAACCAATGCCTCCTCTGCATGTGGTTTGCACTTTGATGAAACAACCTCATACCCGCCTGCGGCATGGGCAGCCGTTGTTGGCAGGTAACCGATATAGCCGTTTGCAATACCGACGACAAACGTCTTGCTGGGTGCTGTTTTTTTAAGCCTGAGTCCTATTTCAACAAAGACCTCGGCAGGGACGGCGGCAAACACCGCATCGTTAATTCGGATTCCCTGCAGCTCCAAAGGCAATTGACCGTTCTTCAAGTTGGAAGTTTCTTTGGCGTAGAAATTATTTATCGAAGCGTAGAGATGTTCAGACTTGGCCCGTCGCAGTTCTTCGCTGCGGTTGCCATCAGTCGCACTCATCTGGGCCAGATGCTCGTCCGCTTCCTTCAGCAAACGGGATGTTTCTTCAGGCGGAGGATATCCCTTCAGTGGTAACTCGATGGTTAATGTCATGGCACGAAGTTTTGGCCGGTCCACTGTGGCGATCTGAGGCAACGCATTGATCGTCGCATTTGCCAACAGGTGTCCCAGCTCAGCAGCGCGTTCAAATGTTCGACCAGGCGTGATGATTCCGATCGCGCTAAGTTCGGATGAATGGCCCATGCTGATATTTCCCTGTGTGCCATTCACGAACATAGCAAAACCATCGGGCCCAAGCGCGTTTTCAATCTCGTTAACAGCGAACGCGGGAAAGTCACCTGTTACCAGCAAGTTGTCGGGACCCAGAACGGTTGGGTGACAGGCGTAGTTAATCAGGACTGCCTTGGTGGCTCCTCGATCGTCCTCAATCTTGATAATGCCGATCTCTTCATCCACCGGACGTTGATCGGCGCTACGACGATTTACACCGACTCCTTCGACATGGCCCACCCCGACTCCGACACGCGCAGGGACACGGTTACGCCACGCTTCCGTCACTGATTGCGTGATGTAGCCAGCCAAAGCATTCATGTAGTGTGGTTGAACTGTTTCGTCAGGGTTAAAAAAGGTCGAGATTGTTACCGGACCCGCATGAGTATGCGTGGCGGCGATCATCACCGAATTAGCAGACAGTCCCGTCTCTTCTTGAATCGCAATTCTGACACGCTTAACAAACTCGCTGGGAAGTGCGAGTACGTCTACGCTGACAATTGCGAGTGCCACTTCATCGCTCTCGAGCACGAGGGCCCGTGAGTACAGATCGTCATGTATACCGGTCGAGACGCCCTCACGCGCTGCAAATCCGGCGAGCGGCGCTCCTACTGGGGGCGAGATGCAAACCTTACTAAATCCTGCTTTGAACAAAGTCTCTCCTGAAATGACTAGTGTCTATCGAGGGCACGCATTCAGTGGTAACTACTCGCTCGATGTCACCGAAACAACTGGGAGCTGCCCTCGATCGGCTGCTCCCAATCCTTGTTCACTAAAAAGTGAACTTCAATCCTAACTGAATGACACGTGGCGCAAAGATGGCACTGCGAACCGGAATACTTCCCATGTTTGCATTTGTCAGGAGGTTGTTAGCCAGCACCCGGCTCGCGGTATCAAATCGATGCAGGCGTTCATTCGTCGCGCCAATCACGTCGATTCGAAGTTCCATCCTCGCGACTTCGCCCAGGTCATTAACCTTGGCAACACTAAAATCGAGGTTACGCCCAAAGGGTGCACGGAAGAAGTTGCGCGGAATGTCTCCGAAAGTTCCGGGCGCGTAGTCCAAACTAATTGCAGCCGGATTAATCAGGAAGAGATTGCCGCCAATGCCATTCTCCCAATTACTAAGTCGTCGCTCCCACTCATCCTCTGACCAGTTTGGATCGCCGACCAGATCGCCACGTTCGGTTGAGAGGGTATAGCCCGTGTTTGCGCGACGATTGCGAATATTCGGCGAGAACGGGTAACCGGATTGTAGCTGGAATGTAGCTGATGTTCGCCATCCGCCGACTAGCGCATTCATCCAACCAGATTGGTTCCAGAATCTCTTACCACGGCCGAATGGAAACTCGTAGATGCCGCTGACAACAAAGCGATGGGGCACGTCGAAAGTAGAGCGACCTTTGTCCAGATCGAAGTCGTGATTGTACGCAAGTATGTTGAAGGTTGAACCGAGGGCGAAAACCTCGCTGCCCTGATCAATGCTTCTGGACCACGTGTAAGTCGCGAGGAAACTGTAACCACTTCCAAATCGCTTATCGATTTTGACGGTGGCTGCCTTGTAGTTCGACTGCAAGACATTCGTCGTGGCAAAAGCTCCGATGTTGAAGTTTGGATAAGGGCGTCGCAAGAAAGGATTCGCCGCCGGGTTTGCACTCGTGTTGCTTGCGGTCAGTGGACTTGGCGTAGGTTGACTGAAGATCCACTGAATCGGAAGATTCTTGGAATTTGAGCCCGTGTAATTGAACTCAAGCAACATTTGCCTGCCAATTTCTCGTTGCACGCTGATGCTCCATTGCTGCGAATACGGAGTTCGGTATTCGTAAAGAGCGCCAGAATTTCCACTTCCTATGAATGGTCGATTATTAAGGATCGCCGGAGGTACTGGTCCAAAGGTGGGAATGTAGCCAGCGCCTACCGTGAATGCACTATCCGGAAAAGCGTTGGCCAATGTGACGCCGGGCGTTAAGAAATCACCCGCTTGCGTTGTGTAGACGCGATCGGGAAGTGGCTCGTATGCACGCCAGTGAAAGAACTGCGTTGAGTCAGCATAGAAGATTCCATACCCGGCACGAATGACCATTGGATCGTTTTTGAATGGTTGAATCGCGATACCAACTCGTGGGCCAAAGTCCATCTTGTCGGCTTCAACAACCTGAGGGTCAGTGCAGCAAACAACGAGTGGTGTATTTGATCTACGGGCTACGTCCGGATTTGCCACGATCAACCGGCCACCGTCATTGGGATCAAAGCGCGCACCACCTAACAACTGCTCACGGAACGGCTGATGATATTCGTATCGCAAACCTAAGTTGATCGTGATTCGACGCGAAAACTTCCAATCATCCTGAATGTAGGCAGCCCACGGAGTGTTCCTGACATTGGCAATCGAAGGCGTCGCGAGCGCGCTGGTTTGCGCGACCCCTAAAAGAAAGTCCGCGACCGAATTGTCTCGGTTAGATGCAACTTGAGACGCGCTGCTGGCTTTGGTGT
>DATBMP010000541.1:0-3893 GCA_036554845.1 Pyrinomonadaceae bacterium | reverse complement strand
ATCGACTCTGATCTCGCTGCTCTGTTGGTCGCCGATCTCGTGAAGGACGACTGCCGTTTTCGATTTGTCGATAGCCAGACCATCGAACTACAACCCGATTTCGAACTGCGACTGCTGGAAGATCTCGACTTCGTCGTTGTCGATGTTGAAGCAACCGGAGCCAAAACCCCTCCGAACCGAATTATCGAATTGGGCGCTTATCGCATTCGTCACGGTCGCATCGTTGACAAGTTTCTCACGCTGGTGAATCCAGGACTTCCAATCCCCCGCTTCGTGATTGCCTTGACGGGAATCACGAACGAGATGGTCAGACAGGCGCCGTCCTTTTCTGAGGTCGCACCCAAATGGCTCGATTTTGTGCGCGACGCCGTTTTGATAGCCCACAACGCGCCCTTTGACACGAGCTTCCTAAACCACGAAGTCTCGCGTGTCTATCCCGGCCATCGAATGATCAATACGCACCTTTGTACTGTGAAACTTTGTCGTCGAATTCTGCCAGGCTTGACTAACTATCGTCTGGATACCGTTGCTGATCATTTTTCGATACCGATCTTCGATCGTCATCGTGCTGGCAGCGATGCGCTCGCGACTGCCGAGGTGTTTCTCCATCTGCTGACTCGATTGAAGGAATTTGGAGTGTTGAATCTCGCCGGAGCGCGCAAGTTTCAAGCACCGGAAGTTTTGGAAACCAAAGAACCTTTGTCCGACACTTCGGAAACCTCACAAGTTGAGAAACCA
The DNA here is from genome assembly GCA_036554845.1 of Pyrinomonadaceae bacterium. Taxonomy (GTDB): domain Bacteria; phylum Acidobacteriota; class Blastocatellia; order Pyrinomonadales; family Pyrinomonadaceae; genus PSRF01. The sequence continues at coordinate 3,155 of DATBMP010000541.1, read as the reverse complement.
GTCCTCTTGCCTGCCGTCTTAGGACTCTAATCAAGTTTCAACCGCCCGCGGTCTGCGCTTTAACAACCCTCGTCCCGCAAAAACGACAATCGCTGCTAACGCCAGCCCGAGTCCAATCCACGGATAATTCTGCGCGAGTATGGCCTTCGCTTGAGCTCCGTATTTCACGGCGAGGAAGCCAACTAACAGAAACCGAAACGCACGACCGGCGATGATAGCGATCATGAAACGCATAACGCTGAATCGACATACACCTGCCGTCACCACAAATACCTTGAAGGGGAAAGGCGGCGGAAGCAGACAGGCAACCGCAACGGCGAGAACATCGTAACGATCGATCCAATCCTTAACACGCTGCTGTTTCGAGGCCGAGAACCTGGATAGCGCTCGACTGCCGGCACGGCGAGAAACGTAATAAAGAATCCAACATCCAATTGCCGAACCTGCGGTTGCGACCAAGGCGTAAAAGATCATCCAGCGTGGCTTCGCAACCGTCAGGAGAATCACCAGTGCATCAGCGCTGCTAGGGAGAGGGACAAACGTAGAGTCGAGCAGTGCAACGGTAAACAAGCCAACTGGCCCAAACGTGATCAGAAATTCTGAAAGTCGGGCCAGCCACCTGGTTACCTGATTGAGAATGAGTGCCAACAATTATTCCTTTTCCAATTGAGAATTCGTAACGCTGTTGCTTTCAGCGTTTCCCGGCTCAAGTTCCGAAACCGGCCGGGGCAATTTTCTTCGATTCACGATGATGTAGATGACAAGTCCAACAACTACCAGACAAGCAACTACGCTAACCACGACCCAACCGTTATGCCTTATGAAGATTAACACGCGTTCCCCATAGATCACCGCGAGGATCCCCTCGACGTAGTAACGAAAGGACCTGGCCAGCATCACTGTGGTAAGGAACTTCCAGCGCGGGTACTCGAGAGTTCCAGCAGTTGCAACGAAGATTTTGAAGGGCAACGGTGGTGGCAAGACTGCGGGAATGGCGATCGCCAGAAAACCATAGCGTTCGTAGGCGCGCTCGACTTTTCTGATACTTTCGGGTTTGAACCGTTTGCGTAAGAGCGCCTGACCGCCCCGGCGCATGATTGTGTACAGCAAGAGACAGCCGATTACCGAACCAGCCGCGGCGAAGAGTGGGAAATAGAAGACGGCATTCGGGTATTTTATGCACCTGCCAACGACGAGATAGTCGTTGATCTCAGGCAACGACAAGAGCGAAGAGTCGAGCGCGCCAATAAGCACCATCGCGGGAGCGGCGAGGTACAAGGGCACGCTGATGACGTAGTCGTTCAACCAACGCGCGATCTCTTCTAACCAGTCAGACATGGTTTAAGAAAATTGCCAATTTCCAATTGATGATAGCCGAATGCCTTCAAACGGCAATCGGCAATCGACCATCGGAAATGGCTCACTATTTAGCTGGAGCAAAGATGGAAGGTGTGTCGTACGTGACGCCCACGGTCACGCCAGAGTTGTGGGTAAAGTCTGTCAGCCCCTTGATACCCGCAAAATCAAACCGCAAACCGGAGGCTCTGATCTGCATACCCAGTCGTGCCTCAGCTTGCGATTCAGTGCCGAGCGGTCCGTTGCCGGATCTGGTATTCGCGCGACCATTAACTTCGCCGGCGATACTGAATTGGCGGTTCACTCTAAAGATGCCGGCGACTCCGTAGGTGATCACATCGTTCTGGGTGAACAGTTCGGTCGGTGCAGTGAGGATCGCGATTCCCAGATTGCCGAACGTGTTAAAGCGACCGTCTTGGCCAAACTTCTTTCCAATTAAGATCGATCCGTAAGCGTTGGTTTGATTCAGACCGATCCCGCGGGATTCATTCGAATTCGGCAACTGGACGCCCACCCGGAAGCCGAGTGATGGTCCACGTTTGGTTTCGTTGCGAAGTTTTATCTTGGTCCAAAGGGTAAAGTCACCAGTATCGTTCACGCTGTTGATACCTGGTGCGAGCGATAAAGGAACGGCGCTTGGTCCCCGACTGTTAATGCTGAGAAAGTTCTGCGCCACGCCTTCGATCTGAAACTCGACGTTAGGGGCAAATCCGATATTTACTCCGATTACACCGACGCGGGTGAGATCGCCAGTCAATCCTGAGACGGGGAAATTAGCGCCTTGCAGAAAGTCTATTCCGGCCTCGATGCGCATCGTTCCCGGAGGAATAATGTCAACGTCCTCGGTAATCAAGGGTCGTTGTTGAGCGGAAGCAACGCCCGCAAATATCAGCAGGAAGGATGTGAATAGCAAAACGCGTGTGGAGCTGAACCGATTCATCGGCGGCGATTGTACTGACAGAAGATCACAGGGTCAACGAAAAGAAACTTCCATGGATTACTACTTGGCGTGAGACAGCCTGCCGTAAGCGCCGCCCTCCTGACCCCAAATCTTGGCAAAGCCCCGCACCATGGGCGAAGCCCAATAAATAGACCAACTAGCCTTGCCTCAAAAGTAAAAGACGACGCTTAGAATGAAGAGCCGGGCAAGCCACCCTTCCTGACTTGTTATTGATTGAGTGATCTCTGAGGAAATAACTGGTCAGGAAGGGTGGCTTGCCCCCGCCCGTTGCTCCATTTGAATCGCTTCATCGACTTTTGAGGTAAAGCCTATTCAGTAACTGCAAGCGTGAAGTACCGACTTTGCAAGCGCGTGGCATCCTCTCTCTCTCTCTCTCTCGGATCTTTGAAAACTACGAGCGTGAAGACCACGTTGCAAGCACGTGGCATCAATAAAACAAGCGTGTGCTACCATCGGCACGCTCGCGCCAGCCTATAAATCTGGAACACCGCAGATGAATCAAGCACCTCTGAGAACAATCGCTCTACTCGTCGCAATCATCGTCCTCACTCCAGGTTCACAACGAGTAGAGAGTCAAACTGCTGCGCCAACAGCGACAACACACAAGATAGCCGGCCTGAAACAACCAGTCACCGTGCGTCGTGACGAACGTGGCATTCCGTACATCACTGCCAACAACGACGAAGACCTGGCCTTCGCGCAAGGTTACGTCACTGCAAGCGATCGGTTGTGGCAGATGGATCTATTCCGGCGCAGTGCCAGGGGTGAGTTGGCCGAGATTCTGGGGAACAACGCTCTCGACGAAGATAAGCGACACAGGACCTGGGGGTTCGCGCAG
>DATBMP010000451.1:0-3161 GCA_036554845.1 Pyrinomonadaceae bacterium | reverse complement strand
AGAAGTTCAGCTCGACGTGGCGCAGGGGTTTGTCGCCAGCGGTTGAACGCAGTTTGGGCGGCGTTGACTGCCTTGTTGACGTCTTCACTGGTGGAAAGCGGGAATCTGCCAATGACGTCACGAGTGTCGGCTGGATTGAGGTTCTCGAAGACTTCACCCGACTCGCTCGGTACCCATTTGCCGCCGATGTAATTGTGATAGGTGGTTACAGATGGAGTAGTTGATCTCTTCCCATCATGTTTCTTTGAATTTTTTGATAGTGCTTTTCGTGCTTGAGCCATACTTTGAATAGACCCTGAGTTAAGAGTTGTGGAGAGATTCGATGCGACCTCGCATTGGAGGCAGAGAACAGTCAAATTCCCGTATCGACTAAACACGGGAACTTGCTGTACAGATCACGAATTCGCCAACGGGTTTATTGATAAGTGAACTGAACGATTCTTTGTGTAATGCGTTCGGTGTCTCTCGAATAACGGGAAACATGGAACACGATCGGGTCGCCCGGCTTTAATCCATTAAGGACACGTTCGAACTCAGCAAGGGTGGACACAGGCACGCGATTGATGCGCGTGATCACATCTCCTTCACCGAGCGCCGGCTGACCACCAGCCAGTCTGACTTCCGCAGCCAATCCATTCGGATCCACTTCCTTAACGTAAAGTCCGCGCAGACCCGTCAAATGTTTCTCTGTGATCAGTTGCTGCGTCAGTTCAGCGAGTTTGATTCCGAGGTGCAACCCATTCGTCTTCGGCGCTGATGTCTTCTCTTTCCCGTTTCGCTCTTCCAGCGCCCTGACAGCAGCACCAAGTGGACGTTCGGCCAAAGTTACGGTTGCATTGCGCCGGTCGAGTTTCCCGTCGACGTCGCGCAAGAAAATCAGAGTTGCGGATTCGCCAACTGGAGTGGCGGCCACTCGCTGAATCAGGTCCTGCGCGTTGATGACAGTCTGGCCGTTGTATTCAACGATGATGTCGTTGGATTGCAGGCCGGCTTTAGCTGCTGGAGTAGGCTGACCATTCTCAACCTGACGCACGTCCATCACGATCGCACCCTTTGCTTCGGGCAAACCGTATACGCGGGCGAACTCTTCCTTTACGGAATCAAGCGTTACGCCAAGGTAGCCTCTTCTGACTTTCCCCTGCGTCACGATCTGTTTGTAGACGAAATTTGCTTCTGCCGCAGGAAGGGCAAAGCCGATTCCGTTGTAATCACCGGTCGAGGTCGCGATCTGCGAGTTGATCCCGATCACTTCGCCCTTCATGTTGACGAGTGGACCACCGCTGTTACCGCGATTGATCGCAGCGTCAGTCTGAAGAAAACGTTGGAAGCTGGAGAAGTAAGGAGTTTCGCGTTCTTTCTTGGAAATGATTCCGGCCGTAACTGTCTGGTCCAAACCAAATGGCGAACCGATCGCCAGGACCCAATCGCCAACTTGCGCTGCGTTTGAGTCGCCTAAAGTTACAGTCGGCAGATCATGAGTCGTGTCGATCTTGATAACGGCAACGTCGGTCTCTTCATCAATTCCGATGACGGTGCCGCGAAACTTCTCGCCCGATTGCAATCCGACAGTGATTCGCGTCGCACCCTCAATCACGTGTTCGTTGGTCAGGATGTAACCTTTCGGATTGACGATAAATCCGCTTCCCACTCCGCGTGAGGGACGACGATCCTGACGTCGAAACATGTCGAGCAGGGGATTCGTGGCCTCATCTTCTTTGTCTTCATCTTTCTTTTCAGCAGCTTCAGGCACAGCCGTCATCGTTTCGATATTCACCACGGCGGGTTCGACGCGTCGGGCAATCTCGGCAAAGGATGCTGAAAGCGCTTCCGGGGCGCGAGCAATCTGCGGGTCGTTCTGGGCGACTGTTGGCCTGCCTGAGAGCATTGCGCCCACACCCATCCCCGCCAGCAGGCAGGCGACAGCGAGCGCGACGATCCAGACGCGCAGCTTTCTTAAGATTGCCTTTTCATCGACTGAGATTTGATTTTTGGATTCGAACATAACGCACCGCTTTCTGGAAATATCGAAGCCAGTGTGCTCCTGGGGCATCGGCCATCGCGCTTGATGGTGTGCAGGAGCACAGGTGGAAAGGCGTTCAGTATAGCTAAAGACGGGCTGAAAGGAAAAAAGCGCGTTTGTTAAGTGGATAAAAGCGGCATTGTTAGGAGGATATTAGTCGCGCCGTTTCAATTCGGCTTCGCCGCCGGATGTGAGGCGGTGGCTCTGCCCCGCCGTAGGCGCTTCCTTAATTCCTTGGGCTCCGCCGCAGGTTTGGGCTCCGCCCTTCCGCAGCCAAATTGGGCCAAGCCCGAACCGGGGGCGGAGCCCGATAAGTAAAACAAATCCCTCCGGCGGGGCAGAGCCACCGCCTCACATCCGGCGGCGAAGCCGAATCGGTGCGGGTCAATAATCGGTAGCTATCAGCGTGAGTACCAACGGGGCAATCGTAAGGTACCAACGGGGCAATCGTAAGGTACCAACGGGGCAAGCCCGTTACATCCTTGAATTGAAACCGCGGCTCTGTAGCAACAAACGTGAAGTGCCAACAGAACAAGCCCGCCATCCGTTCAGTGAGGAAAGATTCATGGTCGGAGGAAGACTTTCAACACACCCTTTTTGGCAGCGCGTTCCATCGCCAGTGTCCCCTGGGCCAAGGGGTATTCCTCACTGATCAAACTATCGACATCGATCGCACCACGCTTCAACAGATCCAACGCAGGCGCAAACCTTCCACAGCGTGAACCAACAACACTAATCTCATCAACCACAATCCGGGCCGCAGGGATCTCTGTTGCCCCATGAAAGGTAGACTTCAAGACCAACGTCCCGCGTGGCCTGAGTAGGTCGAGCGCCATCTGAAATCCAGCAGCTGAACCGGAGGCCTCCACTGCCACATCAATCCCGCGCTTCAAAGCAGATGCCTTTCTCACGGTAGTCGTCTCTATTCCACGACGTTCAGCAATACGCATCTTCTCGGGATGCTTTCCAATAAGCACGACGGGTTTCCCAATCAGCGCGATAACTTGAGCACAGAGCAGTCCCAGTTTGCCGTCACCGATGACTGCAACCTTCTCAGCAGACTCGAGTGACACTCGTTCGCTGATTCCATAAGCAGCAGCGAGCGGCTCAACAAATACTGCATGCTCATCAACTATCACAC
>DATBMP010000439.1:0-5874 GCA_036554845.1 Pyrinomonadaceae bacterium | reverse complement strand
GTCGATGGTCAGTGGCAGTTGTCGGTGGTCAGTGGCAGTGGCCAGTTGTCGGTGGTCAGTGGCAGTTGTCAGTTGTCGGTGGTCAGTGGCAGTTGCCATTTGTCGATGGTCAGTGGCAGTTGTCGGTGGTCAGTGGCAGTGGCCAGTTGTCGGTGGTCAGTGGCAGTTGTCGGTGGTCAGGGGTCAGTTGTCAGTGGTCCAGGTCCAGTTGTCAGTTGTGTGGTCAGCTGTGCGGAAGGCGGCTTTGCCGCATCCCTTGCGGTAAGGCTTTGCCTTACCGTTCAAGCCTTTCCATCGGTTGGCTACGCCTGCGATACGGTGGATTAGGCTAAGCCTGATTGCAAAAATTAAGTCGACGGTAAGGCAAAGCCTTACCGCAAGGCTTGCGGCCAAGCCGCCGCCGTCGTCGCACCTGTGACCACACTACTGACAACTGACAATTTAGAACTGACAACTGACACCAACACTCCAAACCCCAAAGACTAACAAAAGCAAATGAACCGCTTAACAATCGTCGGTCTGATAATCGTTGCCATACTTGTAATCGTGGCACTCTTTGCGCCGTGGATTGCCACACACGATGTTGGTGCAACGAACCTGTCGCTCCGTTACCTGCCGCCTTCGGCAACACATTTCTTTGGTACTGACTCCACCGGACGCGATCTCTTTTCACGTGTGGTCTTCGGGGCACGCATTTCACTGGAAGTTGGAATAATCGTCGTAACCGTTTCTGCCATAGTGGGAACAATGCTCGGCGCACTCGCTGGCTACTACGGCGGATGGATAGATCGATTTATCTCAGGCTATGTCTTTAACGTCTTTCTTTCCTTCCCCGGATTGCTTTTAGCGATTGCCATGGTCGCGTTTCTCGGCGCTGGTCTTAACAAACTAATCCTTGCGCTTTGCATCATCGGCTGGGTCGGTTACGCACGTTTGATAAGGGGCCAGGTTTTAAAGGTTCGGGAGTATGACTTTGTGCAAGCCGCAAGAGCACTCGGTGCCAGTGATGCTCGCATTCTGTTTTTTCATATTCTGCCCAATGCGATTCAACCGCTGATCGTGCAAGCAAGTTTGGGAATGGCCGGAGCCGTATTGTCTGAAGCCTCGTTATCATTCCTAGGATTGGGCGTTCCACCACCATCACCATCCTGGGGAGTGATGATCGAAGAAGCGAGGGACTTATCGACATTGCAGGCCGCTCCCCACGCACTCGTATTTCCTGGTTTGGCAATCGCATTGACTGTCCTCGCATTTAATTTCATTGGAGACGGATTGCGGGAATATCTGGATCCACGTCAACGCGCGAGATGACAAGTCACTAACCCTATGGTCTCCCGCGGAGAGGACACTACAACGACAACTGGAGACCGGCAGATAACCAAGTTGCCGGACGAAGCTCCCGTAGCCATCGCGGTCGATCACATCTCAAAAACCTATCCGACTCCGTTCGCACGCCTGAAGGCCTTCTTCCGGCGAAAATCCAAGCCTCCTGTCGAAGCTGTTCGTGACGTCACATTCAATGTGAAGCGTGGTGAGATATTCGGTCTCATCGGTCGTAACGGTGCCGGGAAAACCACACTCACCAAGATCATCGCGACGCTGATTCAACCAACTTCGGGAGCAGTCCTCGTAAACGGTTTTGACAGCGTTCAGGATGATGAAGCAGTGCGAAGCCAGATCGGTTTAGCAGGTGCGGAAGAGAGAAGCTTCTACTGGCGGTTAACTGGCGAAGAGAATCTGCTCTTCTTCGCACGACTTTATGGTCTACCCGATCGAGTCTCTAAAGAACGAATTGCCGATCTCTTTGCGCGGTTCGAATTGCAAGAGGTTGCACGACGGCGTTTTGGCGAACTGTCAACCGGAAACAAACAACGATTGGCAGTTGCACGAGCGTTACTTGCAAACCCATCTGTGTTGTTGCTGGACGAGCCAACCCGTTCATTGGATCCGCTGGCTGCGGCGCGTATGCGTGAACTGATTGCATCACTGGCGCGTCAGGATCCACCCGCAACCATTCTCTTCACATCTCATAACCTTGCAGAAGTAGAAACTCTCTGTGATCGCGTCGCCATCATTAGTAAAGGCGAGTTGAAAGCGATCGATACTCCTTTCAGCCTCCGTGCATTGACTTCTGATTCAGAACGCGTGCATCTCGCTGTCGCCGGTTTATCGAAAGTTACTATCGAAGGCAGGTTCGGACGTGAGGTTAAATCCTGGATTGTGAAGCCTACTGTTAGCGGAGTGGAAATATCTTTCGATCGGCGAAGGGGAGATACGAAACTCGATGCGGCGATCGGTTTGATCCGCGAAAATGGCGGGACCATCATCAGCATTGAAAGCGAGCGGCCCACACTACTTGATCTGCTCGAGAGTTTTGAGGCCGAAGAAGAGACGTCCCAGGCAGTTAGTGGAAATCGCAGATGAACTCGCTCAAACTTCTTCCTCGACGGGTTTACGCCTTTCTGGCGCGGGACTTTCGCCTGTTTGTTAGTTACCGCATGCAGTTCTTTTTGCGCGTGTTGTCAGTTCTGGGTGTGGTGACGACGTTGTTCTTCATTTCGAAGATCTTTGTGGGCTTCACTGACACACGATTTACACAGTGGCGCGATCCACTCGCGGCCTGGCTTACTGGTCTGGCCGTTTTGAACTACTTCATGACCGGCTTCTCGAGTCTTGCGAATGCGGTGCGACAGGAGCAGATGCAAGGAACGCTGGAAAGTGTTCTTTTGACTCCGATCAACCTCCCGACAGTGATCGTCGCAAGCTCAGCGTGGGACTTCGTTCAAGCCACCTTCTTCTCGTTCCTCTATCTGTTCTTTGGCTGGATATTTTTTGACGTTAACTACAGCGGCAGTTTTTCACTCGCGCTCGTTTTCCTGCTGCTGACAACGCTGGTACTCGCGTCGCTCGGCATTCTCTCAGCAAGTTTTGCAATGGTTTTCAAGCGCGGTGATCCGTTCGCGATGTTTCTCGGAACTGGTTCTGCGCTCTTTTCCGGAGTATTTTTTCCCACTCAACTCTTGCGCGAGCATGCTGGCCCAGTTAGTGGTATCTCGAAAATCCTGCCGCCCACGTACGGGTTGGATGGTATTCGCCGAGTGTTAATTGAGGGACAGGGATTCCGAGAAGTATCTGAACCATTGATTACACTACTCGTGATGTTGGCAATATTGCTGCCCTTCTCGCTTTGGGTTTTCGGTCGAGCAGTACGACGCGCTAAACGCGAAGGAAGCTTGATTCAATATTAATCACGGCCCCAGAACAATATGGGACACGTTAGCGATCTCAGGAGAATCAAACGCATATGGAATGGCTAGCAGATCCACAATCATGGATAGCGTTTCTAACGCTGCTCTTGTTGGAAGTCGTCCTCGGCATCGACAACGTGGTCTTTATCTCGATCCTGGCCGGGAGACTTCCTACCGAAGAACGATCAAAGGCCCGTTATATCGGACTCGGGTTGGCAATGTTCTTGCGTATCGCGCTGTTGCTTTCGTTGTCTTGGATCATCCGGCTGACGGCGCCGCTTTTTTCAATCATGGACCATGCGATTTCTGGCCGTGACTTGATACTGCTGGGCGGTGGTCTTTTCCTGATAGGAAAAAGCACACATGAGATCCACAACAGACTGGAAGGCGAGGATCACCTCACCGAGACGAAGGGCAAGGCATCATTTGCCGGTGTCATCTTTCAGATACTGCTGCTCGATCTGGTGTTCTCGCTCGACTCAGTGATCACTGCAGTGGGCATGGTAGACAACATCAGCATCATGATTTCAGCCATCGTTGTGGCGGTGATCCTGATGATGGTCTTTGCTGGTCCAGTCAGTAACTTCGTTGAGCGTCACCCAACGGTCAAGATGCTCGCTCTCAGTTTCTTGCTGCTAATCGGCGTAACGCTTGTTGCTGAAGGATGGGGACTGCACATTCCGAAGGGATATATCTATTTCGCAATGGCTTTCTCGCTGTTCGTGGAAGTATTGAACATCAGACTCCGAAAAGGAACCGCAGTCAAACTACATCATTAATGAGTTAATGGGTGTTTTACTCTCTGCGATCTCGGCGCCTCGGCGGATCTCTTCGCTAACTGATGTCTCGGTTAGGACGCCTTGTGACAGTGGACGATACAGCGGAGAGATCGCAGAAACACAGGGACGCTGAGACTCGATGGAGTCTCTCCGTATCCATTTCTTCGGATTTGAGGCCGCGCGCATGACCAACCAAAAAAATCGTGATGGGATACCGTGGTATCGCCCCATCCTTTGGGCCGGATGGATTGCAGGGGTTCTCGATCTCACGGCGGCGCTCGTCACCAACATGTATCGCGGCGCTAAGCCAATGCGCATTGTGCAATCAATTTCAAGCGGCCTGTTGGGTGCCAGTGCTTACGAGGGTGGCTATCCGACGGCGGCTCTCGGTGTCTTACTGCATTTTGTCATCGCCTTCGGTGCGGCCGTCGTTTTCTATTTCATAACTCGCAAACTCAGATTCCTTTTGGACCATCCGTTCATCTGGGGGCCTTTGTATGGCATCGCTGTCTACTTCTTCATGAATCTTGTCGTGCTGCCGTTGTCAGCCGTGCCCTTCCGAGTCTCGTTTCGTCGCGATCTTTTGATCACCGGTCTGATAGTTCATATGCTTTGCGTAGGCCTTCCAATCGCGCTCGTTATGCGAATCTTTCGGACTCGGAGGGAAAGAGCATTAAGCTAAATTTCATTCGAATTGACCTGTTTGACACTCATAAACCCGCGGGGCTACCATTCGAATCGTCACACGCCCCATGTTTACCGCAATCCCCAAATAACTTAATGACCTTGGGTGTAGCTGAAAGCATCGTTGATCTGGTAGGCAATACTCCGCTGCTTCACCTTTCTCGTTTTGCGCCCCCGCCTTTAGCAGCGGTCTATGCAAAACTCGAATGCTTTAACCCCGGCGGCTCAGTAAAAGATCGTGCAGCTTTGGGAATGATTCTCGATGCTGAACAGAAGGGTAAATTACGGCCCGGGGCGACCATCATCGAGCCTACCGCGGGCAATACAGGCATTGGACTGGCACTAATCGGAACGGCTCGTGGCTACCGTGTTATCCTCTGTGTGCCGCGTGGTTATGCCGTTGAGAAGATGAGGATAATGGAAGCTCTTGGCGGAGAGATCGAATACGTTCCCCACGAAGCAGGCATTAGCGGTGCTGTCGAACGAGCACATGAACTCGCTAACAACATCGAAGGCAGTTTCGTTCCGCAACAGTTCGAGAACACTGCGAATCCAAACTTTCATGAGACAACAACTGCGAAAGAGATCGTCGAGCAGTTGTCAGGATCGATCGACGCAGTCGTGATCGGTGCCGGCACTTCTGGCACGTTCGTCGGCGTTTCGCGGGCAGTAAAGAAGCTTATCCCGAACGTTCTTTGTGTGTTAGTAGAACCTGAAGGATCGATCTACGGCGGCAAACCACCAGGACCAAAAAAGATCGAGGGCATTGGACAGAAAGACTTTATCCCCTCAATATTTGAGCCGGCTTTAGCGGATGAAATCATGATGATTTCGGATGACGATGCATGCGCGGCGATGAAGAGACTTGGTCGTACGGAAGGAATTCTAGGTGGTTGGTCCACAGGCGCTGCTGCTGCTGCCGCTTATCAGGTAGCTGAACGATTAGGCGAAGGTAAACGAGTGGTCACAGTTTTTCCCGACAACGCGGAGAGATACATCAGCCAGGGCATCTTTGAAACCTGGGATTGTCAGTGACTGGTCACAAATCATCAGGTGGCGATCGGACCAGATTTTTTTTAATCGCCACTACTATTCCCGGTTCACGATTTACGATTCACTAATTATGGGCTTCGCAACAATAGCAATTCATAGCGGGCAGGAAC
>DATBMP010000400.1:0-4977 GCA_036554845.1 Pyrinomonadaceae bacterium | reverse complement strand
TGGCTCTAATCGGAGTTGAGACTGGACCAATTGCGCTCATGATTGGATTAGTTTCAGCGACACTTCCGGTTCCGATCTATCTGACCATAGTGCTCTGGATTGATCGCTATGAAGCGGAGCCTTTGTGGATGCTCATTACTGCTTTCTTCTGGGGAGCACTGGTCGCGGTCTTTGTCTCACTCATTTTCAATACGGCCCTGAGTCTCGGCGTTGCCTACGCTACCGACAGCATGGAAGCAGGCGAAACCTTTGGTGCGGTGATTTCAGCGCCGATCGTTGAAGAGATCGCAAAAGCAGCGATCCTCTTCATCTTCTACTTCTGGAAGAAAGACGAGTTTGATGGCCTGATCGACGGAATTACCTATGCCGCCATGGTCGGACTTGGTTTTGCCATGACCGAAAACATTCTCTATTACGGTCGGGCACTCTCGGGCCACGGAGTCGGAGGTTTGACACTCGTTATTATCATCCGTGGGATGTTCGCTCCATTCTCACATCCGCTTTTCACCAGCATGACCGGTATCGGATTGGGATTGGCGCGACAAACCCAGAACACGCTGGTCAAACTGTCTACGCCGGTACTCGGACTGTTGGCAGCGATATTCATGCATAGCATCTGGAATGGTTCAGGGGCCATCTTTGGCGGGCTGATGTTCGTACTCACCTACATCGTCATAATGGTTCCGGCTTTCTTGATCATGATTCTTGTGATCTTCCTCGGACTTAGACGAGAGGGACAGCTGGTTCGCGAGCATTTGTTACCCGACTTTCACGGCGGCCTGTTAACCCAGGATGAGTATCACCGGCTGTGTACGGTGAGAGGGAGAATGGGGGCCTCGTACAGCGCGTTCTCAAGAGGAGGCGTCACGCACTGGCGTCTCTGCCGTCAGTTCAATCAAACGGCCAGTGAACTAGCTTTCCATCGCAATCGCGTATCACGAGGCATTCGCAGCTCGGATGCGGCTGAACGAGAAGCTGCCTATCGGCAAGCCCTGCATGACCTGGCGCGTCGTCTTCGTCCCAGTTGACCACCTCGACCCAATGGAACAAAGCTCGCAGACTTATTCTTTGTTGGCATATACTAGCGTCCTGAGAGCCCGCACATAGGTCAATCACTCGAGCCGACCAGTGAAAATTCAACTACTACCCAGTACGTTCGATGGCCAGGGCCACGCTACTTTAGAACAACGTCTCACCTGTTTTCTGATAGATGACTGTGTGGCGATTGACGCTGGAAGTATCGCCATCGCCCTCACCAGTGAACAGCGCGAAAAGGTGCGCGACATAATTGTTACGCACCCTCACATGGACCACATCGCCAGCCTCCCGATCTTTATCGATGATCTTTACCCAACTTTACAGGAACCAGTTAAGGTCTACGCAACAACGGAAGTGATCGACCTGCTTGAACGAGATGTCTTTAATTGGAATGTCTATCCGCGGTTTTCTGAACTGAAGAACGACTTTGGACCAGTGCTTGAATACGTTCCCATCTCACCAGGCTCCGAGTTTGAGGTGGGACATCTTCGAGTAACGGCTATACCAGTAAATCATATTGTGCCAACCATCGGTCTCGTTGTTGCCGATGCCCACAGCACAATCGCTTTCAGTTCGGATACGGCTGAGACGGAAGAATTCTGGCATGCAGTTAATCGGATCCCGCACCTGAACGCTTTGTTGATTGAAGCATCGTTCCCGGATTCCATGAGCCAATTGGCAGAAGTCTCGCGTCATTTGACTCCAGCCTCGCTGCGCGAAGAACTCGGGAAGCTGAATCACAACGGCATCGATATCCTCGCCGTGCACATCAAGCCAGCCTATCGCCAAGAAGTGATAGGTGAACTCGAAGCGTTAAGAATTCCTAGATTGAAAGTGATGGAACCTGGGTTGGCTTATATCTGGTAGGTAGTTTTTCTAACTAACCCGCTCGAACTCTTGCTCCGCATGTTCGCCCGCCACACCATCCAGTAACACTCGGCCACTGGGCAGCAGCTCTTTAATTCTGAATGATCTGGTGTCTCGATCTCGTCCCGGCATCAACTCCGCGCGAAATGTGACTAACATTCCTGGTCGTGCCCATACGCTGGAGCGATTGTCCGAAGCTAGTTGGTTTTTTGCCCGCATGCTCTTTCTCTTTGCAATATATGCGCCAGCAGCGCCTGCTGCCCCTAGCGCAATTCCGCCCAGCAGCCGCTTGGTGCTCTTCTTCATTGATCAGCCTTCACAAAGCGGATCCATTCTGGCGGAAATTGTCGGCAAACCGCTCAATGCTCGATCTGCATTGACCTGAGTAAACTGCGCCCACTCAGCCGGCACCTTGTCCTCCGCAAAGATTGCCTCTACAGGACATTCGGGAACACACGCATCGCAATCGATGCAGGTTTCCGGATTGATTACCAGCATGTCGTCGTCCAAATGAAACGCCTCGACCGGACAAACCAGGGCACAATCGGTGTAACGACAGTTAACACAAGGCTCAGCGACAACGTACGTCATTTCGGGGGTTGTCCTCCTAATTGTTAGAGCTGGGCGATCTGCCAGCCAAATAATTCGGTTGGATAAGACGTGTCTATATTAATCACGTTTGAGAAAGTTTTGAAAGCGGAGTTTTAGAGGGGTGTCTACTTTTAGTGACTAGCAACTAACGTTTTGTGGTATTGCTTCGGATCTGCCGCTAATCCGAACTGGTGTTGTGCCAGGTTTGTGCGGGCAAGCCGTCCGTGAAGTCATAGAACTTCAGGTCTGAAGCAAGCAGCACCTTTGTGAGGTAGATTATCTGCCCCGTGTGCATCGAGAAGTGTTCTGTCACATGAAAGATCGCTTGCAACGCAGTTACCTCACAACCCTGGATTCTATAGGTTTCGAGCAGCCTGTCCCCGTTAAAACCATCCAGAACCCGGTCGACATCTTCGAGAGTCTCCCGCAATCGTGTTAGCAGGTTCGAACGTGTAATTACTGAACGTTGATCAAATTCAGCCTGCCGCTCGCGATGATCGACTTCGCGGCCCAAGCCGCTAACAATCCATTGACGCACGTTACCACAAAGGTGCAGCAACAGGTTTCCTATGCTATTTGACTCTGGGTTGGGCCGCCACCAGATCTGTTCATCATTGAGTTTCTCGAGACAACGTTCAATCTTGGGCAAGTAATCCTCACCTAAGTAATGACGCGCCTGGGCAATGAATTCGCGCGATACGTCACTTTTTGTCTGAACAAATTTCCTCAAGGCTCTCCTTCGCGCAACTAGTCTTCCGAATCGATGATCGGCTCAGGTTTTCGCTTGTGTTTTGCTTTCCTACCTGCGGGTCGTGCCTTCTCGTCCGGTTTTGCACGACTCATTGGGTGGCCTGGCGGAGCAGCAGGTTTACGAATGCTGTCAAAGATTGGACGCTGGTCCTTCTTTGAATTCTTCCGGTGAGATGGCTTCGCCGTCATTTCGCTATTCGAACACTCGACTGAAAGTTTGGATGGTTGTGATGCTAATCCCGCATCCATGCACTGTCAATTAACGAGTTTGCCGGATAGACCACAACGTGCCACACCGAGCAATCCGGGGTGAGTGGTCGAAAACAGACTTCGGGCGTCATGCCGCACCCTAATTAGGAGTGCTGGCATGCCACCCAAAAACTATACTGAATTAATTAATCGAGGCGTTGCCGGTAAGGCAGTGTGGGAGCCTATGCTTCGCTGGGGCGCGGTGTATTGGTGAGAAGCGTTTTGATCGCTTTCGCAGTTTCGTTCCGACGTTTTTGCTGAAGCTCGTTAACCCAATTCGTGACTGTTTGAACCATATCCCGCGCAGTTTCGCGAGCAGGTACAGCTTTCTCAGCAGGTTTCTGCTGCCGTTTCAGGTCGCCCTTCTTAATTATTCTGATGACTTTCTTCTCAGACATTTTTTCTAACCCTTGTTTCTTCGTATAGACGAGTATGTGTCTTTAAACGAATTCCTTTTGCTTGTGTTCCGTAATTCTTGTTTAGAACGTAGACGGCTATCAGACTTGCAAGCGTAAGGCCACAAACACTCTGATTAACTCTCTACATGGAAACGCGTAATTGGAGTGAGGATTAGATGCGTGTCGGCGACTTTTTTTTGCCTGACCCGGTATCAAAACATACACATGATGATTAAGGCGCTGAATGTTTTCGTATCACAACCGTCCAACTATGACTAAAAGGCCCGAAATTCCGTGGCAAAACTACCTATCGTCCACGCAAACGCCAACTCTCACGCCGCCAGCTCGCGTTTGACTTGATGCTCGTCTTTCCAGTCTTCTGCCCGCTTCTGCTCCATATCCACCTTCCAGATCTGCTTATGTGCCTTGAACACGAGTAGACAAATGCCGACCACGGCACCGGCGTTAACCCACTTCAGTCCGCTGACCATGTACCTGGTTCCAAAGAAAATAACCAAAGTGTTGATGACGATCAGCGCCAGACGAAACTCAGTTGGCCCAAACTTCAGGTAGCTGATCTTGAGCCGGTCGGTCGCCGCAAATGCGAGGAAGGTGCTGAAGTCGTAAGCAGCAAACAGAGCCAACATAATCATGAGTTGAAGCCGACTGGCCTCAGGGAGAATAAACGCGTAACCGATGAGCACCGAACAAAGGAAGAAATAATCGAGCAGGTGGTCCATGTAATAACCCCAACGCACGAGTCCGGTATTGCGATACTTTCCAACCTTTCCATCGTAATGATCGCTCACGTATTGCAGAAAGATCATCGCAGACACTCCCCATAGCCACTTGATGTTTGAGGCGGCGAGATAACTGAACAGGAGGATCGATAGAGACCAGACCACAGTCAGCATAGTTAGGTGATAGGTTTCCAACCACGTGGGAATTCTGGGAATGACAATGGGTGCGAGCTTGCGCTCAAGTGGCGTTAAGAAAGAGGTGTTTTCTTTACTGGCACCTGCGAATCGTTGTTTTTCCATTCTTGTCCTGCATTGTCCGTTTCGTAGATCAAACTCAACACTAG
>DATBMP010000394.1:0-4877 GCA_036554845.1 Pyrinomonadaceae bacterium | reverse complement strand
CCTTCATATATTTTGATCGGGGCTATGCCTCAAAGATTGAACAGTTTAGGCATTGTTTGATATTTGGTTGGAACGGTAAGCCGCAGGCTTACCACAAGGTTGCGGCAGAGCCGAACCCAAAAGTCTTTTTGTGCAATGCCGTCTAAGGGTAAGCCCGAGGCTTACCGCAAGGGATGCGGCACTGCCGGAAGGCAAAACTACTTTCACCGACTAAACCCAAAAATAAGCAGGTATTAATGGCGAAAAAGAACAAGACTACTAGAGTGAGAATTCCCAAAAAAGAGCTCCCCGCGGCCCAACCCGCGGTTCGCAGTACGAAATCTGAAATCCGAAATCCGCAGTCCCCCTCGGTCGCCGTCATCATGGGTAGCAAGTCCGACTGGGACACCATGAAGAACACCAGCGACACACTCACGCAATTCAATGTCGCACACGAGTGTCGCGTCATTTCCGCTCACCGCACACCTCAGCTCGCTCATGAATTTGCGTCGACCGCTGAATCGCGCGGCCTGCAAGTAATCATCGCAGCCGCCGGTGGCGCCGCACATCTCGCCGGCGTACTTGCTGCAAATACCGTCTTACCGGTGCTCGGCGTACCGATGAAAAGTGATGCACTGAAAGGAATGGATTCCTTATTGGCAACCGTGCAGATGCCCGCTGGGATTCCCGTCGGGACACTCGCAATCGGTAAAGCTGGCGCTGTTAATGCCGCTCTTTTTGCCGTCGCCATTCTTGCCAACGGCGATCCGTCGTTGCGCCAGCAACTCCACGAGTTTCGCGCTCGGCAAGAACGACAGATACGCGAGACTCGGCTGGCGTGATTGCGAAAGCCACTTTGGAGTGCGGTGGCAAGCGCAGCGCGACACCGCTTTGGATCTAATTCACGATCGCACTCGGAAGTTGCTAAAAGCGGATCCAAAGCGGTGTCGCGCTGCGCTTGCCACCGCACTCCAGGGAGTCTCGCTTGTTCAAGGCACTACAAGGCTCTCACCCGCTAAAAACGCGCTTCTTGAATTATAAAAAGCGTTAGCGCAGAATGCTTCCAACGCAATACCGCTCATTTTCAAGTCCCAAAGCTTAAGACCCGGCGTTTTCACCCTACTCCCAATCGAAGGTCCAATAGACCAAACTATGCTCGGCAAGACAATCTCGCACTATCAGATCATCGAAAAGCTGGGCGAGGGCGGCATGGGAGTGGTCTACGTTGCCGAAGACACCATTCTCAAAAGACGTGTCGCAATAAAGTTTCTCGCTTCGCTGGATCACAACTATCGTGCGAGGTTTCTTCGCGAGGCGCGCACCGTCTCGAAGTTAACTCATCCGAACATCGCGGCTGTCTTTGACTATGGCGAAACTGACGAGGGACAGCCTTTCATCGTAATGGAGCTGGTGAAGGGGCAGACCCTGCAAGACCTGCTTGAAGAAGGCTCCCTCTCGCTCTACCAGGCCGTCAGCGTCACCGCTTCAATCGCAGAAGCATTGGGAGAAGCACATCATTTGGGAGTGGTCCATCGTGACGTCAAACCCTCAAACGTCGTCATTAATGAGCGTGGTCAGGTAAAGGTCCTCGATTTTGGCTTAGCCAAGATCATCGATGAGCAGTATGAAACAGAAGAGGCTGCGAATTTCTCTCAACTCGTTGCAACACGCACCCAAAGTAGCGTCGTTGTCGGCACGCCACTATATCTCTCGCCCGAACAGGCAACCGGAAAAGTGATCGATGGCCGCAGCGATCTGTTTGCGCTCGGAGCTGTGCTTTACGAATGCCTCGCAGGCCAATCTGCTTTTTCTGGTTCGAGTGCTATGGAGATCGGTGCGCAGATCATTCATGTGACGCCTCCCCCTCCTTCCCATATCAACCGGCGAGTTCCGGCCGAGCTCGATCGCATCACGATGAAGGCGCTCGAGAAGAGCGTGAAGAAGCGGTACCAAAACTCAGGTGAGATTCTGGCGGATCTTCGTCGAGTTGAGGCGACACTGACTGCTGACGGCTTTCGTAAATCGAGGAACATTTCCCCTTCGCGTCAGGTCCGGGCCAGCGCTTTGACGACGCTCACAGATTCGTTGCGCCGACCTCGACTCTCGCTGTTTACATTTCTGATCGCCATCTTCGTTGTCGGCCTTTCAGTTTGGGCCGTGTTGCGATGGTGGCGTCCTGCGCCGTATCAACCGTCAACCGCAGGCCTCGATTGGTACAACAAAGGTGCCGACGCACTGCGCAATGGCGCGTTCCTGCAAGCGAGCCGGGCGCTTGAACAAGCACTGATCACTGATCCCAACTATCCGCTGGCCCACGCTCGGCTGGCTGAGGCATGGGCAGAGTTGGATTACACAGACAAGGCGAAGGATGAAGGTCTTCGTGTCACCTCGCTAGTGCCGGATCGCTCGGCGCTGCCGAAACTCGATGCCCTTTACCTCGAAGCGATCAACGCGACCTTGTCACGAGATTTTCCAGCGGCGATCAAGTCCTACGGCGAAATTGCCAACATCAACAGCACCGACGCGAAAGCCTTTGTTGATTTGGGCCGTGCTTTCGAGAAGAACGATGAAATTGATAAAGCCATTGAGAATTACGTAAAGGCCACGAACCTGGACAGCGACTACGCCACTGCTTACCTGCGCGCAGGCGTCTGCTACAGCCGCAAGGGCAACGCGCCGGGTGCAATCTCCTCATTCGAGAAAGCTGAAGTGTTGTTCAATGCACTTCAGAACATCGAGGGTGTCGTTGAAGTGTTTCGCCAACGTGGAATTCTGTTTCGCAGTACTGGCCGCCTTGACGACGCGACCGCTCAGTTTCGCAAGGCACTAGACACCGCACGTGCGACCGGTAACGAATCACAGGAGATTAGCGCTCTCCTGGAACTTAGTTACAACGCGTATACCGAAGGCTCGATCGGCGAAGCACAGAACTATGCACAGCAGGCCGTTGATTTTGCACAACAGAAGCATCTCGAAAACCTGGCGACTGGCGGTTTGATTGACCTTGGCAACTCTTATGTTGGGCGTGGCGAATACAGTGAAGCGGAGAAGTATTTCAAGCAGGCGCTTGATTTCGCGCGCGCGAATCGCGGTCGCCGGCGTGAAGCAGCAGCGCTATTGAATCTGGGCGCTCTTTATATTCGCCAGCTGCGAGTAGACGATGGTCTGCGGCTAGTCCAATCGGCTTATGACATCTTCGAACAAGGAAACTATCGACGCGAAGTTCTTCTTTGTCTTACGGAGATCGGCAGAGCGAATCGACGCAAAGGAAACTTTGACGAGGCGCTAAAGGCGTTCCGACAAAAACTCGAGTTGGCAGAGAAGGCCGCCGACCGACTACAGATTGCCACTACTTATCACGACATTGGTTCAGTGTTGATCGAACAAGAGAACTATCCTGAGGCTCTCAAGAACTACGACCGAAGCCTCGAAATGAACCGCAATCTGAACAACCGGATCAACATTGCCTACAACCAGCACAATCGCGGCAACATCCTCTGGCACTTGGGCCGAACGGCTGAGGCGAGAGATGTGCTGAAAGAGGCATTCGCGATCGCGAATCAGCCTGACGCCGCGTACAAGTCACTGCTGCCTGATATTCAGTTGAGCTTTGCGCAAATATTTTTGTCCGAGCGGAATTTTCCCGAGGCCATAAAGCAGAGCTCGTTGGCATTGAAGATGGCCGGGACGGATTATCGCGAAGTGGCGATCGAAGCTAAATACACTTTAGGCTTGGCCAGGGCATTTTCAGGAGCCGCACAGGAAGGTTTGACTTTATGTGCCGAGGCGGCAAACGAAGCGGGCGCTTCGGGAGACGCCGCACTCTACTCACGTTCTCTGCTGGCCCATGCAGAAGCGGCGCTCGAGAGTGGCAACGCCGATGTCGCCTGGGACCTCGCCAACAAAGCTTTTGAGAGGTTCGCGAGCAACGGGCAACAGGACTCCGAATGGCGCGCTCGGCTGGTGGCCTCGCGTGCCAGTCAGTTGAAGAAGGACACGACAGCGAGTGATTCACAACTGACGCGAGCACGCGAAACCTTTTATCAGTTGGAACAAACGTGGGGGCCAGACGTTTTCAAACAGTATCAATCGAGACCCGACGTTCAGTATTACCGCAAACAACTCGGCTGAGTGTTCAGCCGTCGTCTTAAACCTCAAAACTCCAAATTTCCATAAAGGAGACAGAAGATGATTGATGAAAAACCGTTGGACCCTGAAGAGCCCGCACCAAGCGATCCGCCCACGGGCGCTGGTGGTGGTGGCTCGGCCCCGGAACCCAGCGACCCGCCGACGGGCGCTGGTGGTGGCGGAACCGCTCTTGAAAGTGATCCGCCCACGGGTGCCGGAGGCGGCGGGCGTTGATCACCGATCGACTGACTTAGATAGGCCGCGAAGGTTTGACCATGGCGAAGTGACTCTAAACTTCGCCATGGTTTTGTTTGCGCAAAAGGGATCAGTAGCGGTTCCGGGTCAGAAGGGCGATGAACGCGACGAACAGCGCAGAACCGACGATGGACCAGACGATGGGAAAGGCGGTGGTCCCAATCTGCACCGAAAAGAGTTCGGGTAATCCCATTACTCGAGCGAGCCACATTCCGATCAAGGCTCCCACGAAGCCAAGCGCGACAGAAACCAGACATCCTCCCCGCGAGTAGCCTGTGATTGCCTGGCCCAGTGCCCCGCAGATGCCGGCAACGATGAGCAGTATAAGTAGATCGATTAAAGTCATTTCATACTCCTGTTAATTGACGATTGACGGTTGACGATTGTGTGTTGGTAAGACTCGCTTGAAATCGTGAATCGTTAATCGTGCGCTCTGCACAAAAAGTCCTTTTTTGGAGTTCCGGCTCTGCCGCACCCTTGCGGTAAGCCTGCGGCTTACCGAACCTTCATATATT
>DATBMP010000350.1:0-11872 GCA_036554845.1 Pyrinomonadaceae bacterium | reverse complement strand
CGTTCGTGGCAAACGAAGACCCAACTGGCGGGTTTCTCTTCTCAGAAAGGGATGGGATGCCACTGAACCAGGCGATAAACGAGACTTCCGCAGGGTTAAGTTCGGTTACGGCAATCGTGGGGCCCGAAGGTGGCTGGAACGATGAGGAACTTTCAGTTGCGAGGGATTATGGTTGGCGAATCGTTACTTTCGGAGGAAGAACGTTACGCGCCGAAACCGCAGCGATTGTCGTGACCGCCCTGCTGCAACACAGTTTTGGCGATCTCTCTTAACCTTGGAGTGCGGTGGCAAGCGGAGCGCGACACCGCTTTGGATCTCTTTTTGGATCTCTTTTAACTTTAGAGCACAGTGGCAAAGCGCGCCTCCCTGGAGTGCGGTGGCAAGCGGAGCGCGCCACCGCTTTGGATCTCTATTTGGGATTGCGGATTGCCGATTCTAAGCGATCCAACGCGGCGTCGCGCTGCGCTTGCCGCCGCACTCCAAGGACTCGGTTTTTGACTGCTTCGACTTACGAGCGCAGTATATGAACGTCTCAGAGGCAATAACGACGGGAACTATGCCACTAACCTTCTCGTTTTAAGTTTGGATACATGGGAATAAGGAAAGGGTCGCTCTTGATGAGCTTCACAAAAGACGCGGCAGTCGCCGCCGCGCGAAAGGACTTCTCCAAACGTCTCGGTGTGGACGACTCAGAGGTCGAAGAGTCCGTTGAAGAAACCGAGTTTCCCGACATGGCCCTGGGCGCCGGCACCAAAGGTGAGATGAGCGGCCAGATGATGACTTCAGGCTGGCGGATCCAGTTAAAGGCCAAAGGCAAAAAAGCTGAGTACCGGGCCAACAAGCAACAACTAAGACTCTTTAATTACAAGGGCCAGAATTATCGAATCTAACACGGATCATCGCTGTAGAGGTGTGAAATGAACCGTAGCAATTTTCTCGTACACGTCGGTTTGGCTTTGGTGATCATCCTCATCGCAGCCTTTGCCGGGCAGTATCGAAAGTGGCAAAACCAGGTACGCACAGCGGTTCGTATCATTCCATCAAAAAGAATTCCGGTAGATGCTCGCGACCGCGAGACGATCATCCACGAGGAAGAACAGATACCTCTGCATGCCGAGGTGATGGTTAAGTTCCGCGAAGGAGTCTCGACCGCAACGATTGAAGACATCACTTCGCGTCTGCACGATCAAATCGAAGACGAGATCGAATCGGTTCCAGGCTTGCAAGCGATAGATGATCTCGATAACGCAGATGCCGATGCCATCGTGGCGCAGTACTCTTCCTTCCCTGAGGTTGAATATGCAGAAAGGAATTTCGTGATCAGTCTCGATCACGCAGGTGGCGGTAAACATCTTCACGCAACTGATCCACGCTTTAACGAACAGTGGGCCCTCGCTAATGACGGACAGAGTGGCGGAAAAGCCGGCGCCGACATCAGCGCAATGCAAGCCTGGGCCTCAACTACCGGAAGCGAAACAGTAGTGGTTGCAGTTCTTGATAGCGGTGTTGATTACAACCATGAAGATCTGGTGAACAACATCTGGCGTCGACCCGCAAGTGTTGCCCCTTATCAAGATCGAA
Organism: Pyrinomonadaceae bacterium; assembly: GCA_036554845.1. Classification (GTDB taxonomy): domain Bacteria; phylum Acidobacteriota; class Blastocatellia; order Pyrinomonadales; family Pyrinomonadaceae; genus PSRF01. The sequence goes on along the minus strand of DATBMP010000350.1, from coordinate 10,291 downwards.
CGATTGGATTGGTTGAAGACGAACAAGGCTACAACGCGATCGACAATTCGGGTGATCCTTTTGACGATAACGGTCACGGCACTCACTGCGCGGGTATCATCGGCGCTGAAGGAGATAACAACCTCGGCATAGCAGGCGTTAACTGGAAGGTCCAGATCATGCCTCTGAAGTTTATGAACGCCGGTGGATTTGGAAATACTAAAGACGCGATCGAAGCAATCAACTACGTAATCAATCGCAAACGTGCCGGAGTCAATGTTCGAGTAATCAACGCCAGCTGGGGATCGACGATGAGGTCCAGGGCTCTCGAAGACGTGATCCGTAAAGCAAACGACGCCGGCATTCTATTTGTGGCAGCAAGTGGGAACGCAACCACGAACAACGATCGCCGACCGCACTATCCTTCAAGTTATGCCCTGCCGAATGTGATCAGCGTTGCTGCCTTGGATCGCAGCGATGGACTGGCGCAGTTTTCAAATTACGGCGCGAGGACGGTCCACATCGGTGCTCCGGGAAAAGATATTCTCAGCACCTGGTTGGGTGGCGAATACGAAAGCAAGTCGGGCACATCAATGGCAACGCCCGTCGTAGCTGGGGTTGCGGCCCTGGTGGTTGCCGCTAACCCGGATCTTTCGGTAACTGAACTACGTGCGGTGCTGCTGAAATCGGTGGATCCCATTTCCTCACTGAAGGGAAAAGTCTTAACCGGGGGGAGAATCAACGCTGCCAAAGCCCTCAAGTCGTGAGGGCCTTACCTCGAAACGCCAGCAAATCTACTCGCCGTTAACCACAAAACGCCGCGTGCTTGCACCGAAGCGGCTCGATGGCTGATAATGAAAACGATGATTGCTCCGGATAAAACAATTCAACCCCCTGATCTTTTGAGGAGAGCATAAAGAGTGAAAGCGGAATTACAGCAGTTGGTCGCTTTACAAACACTGGATACAAGCATAAGAAGACTACAAGCAGAACTAGAGGCAATCCCTCAAAGGCGCGCAGAGATCGAAGCAGAGTTCGATCAGCGCGCCTTTGAAATTAGGGCACTCGAAAACCGTCGCGATGAAGCAAGACACACGCGTGTGCGCCTGGAGACTGAGATCTCCGATCAGCGCACTCGCGCGGAACGCGCCGAACGCAATCTGATGTCTTCGAAAAAACAGGAAGAGTACACCGCAGCAATTCGCGAAGCTGACGCGGCACGTAAACAGATCTCGACTTTGGAGACTTCAGTACTCGAACAGATGGAAGCATTCGAACAGGCTGAGGCGGCTCTCAATGAACGTGCAGACGAAATTGCCAGTTTGAATTCCGATCGCGAAACACGATTGCAAACATTCGACGCTGATACTGCGGAACAGGCAAATAAGTTGGCGAAAGAACGTGCGGAACGCGAGCGATTGGTAAATGAACTTCCCAAAGCGTTGAGCCTGCTCTACACCAGAATTAGCGCGCGCATTCGTGATGGAGTCGCTGTCGCTGAAGCGCGCAATGGCGCATGCATGGCTTGCTTTATGGCACTAAGACCTCAAGCGATGGCCGAAGTCAGACGTGGAGAGGAAGTTGTTACCTGCGATAACTGCAACCGCATACTCTTCTACGTTCCGAGAGATTCTGCCTCACCCGCTAGTACAGTTTCGGCACAACCGAAAGTCGCGCATACTTAAATTCGTTCGCATGCAAGTCTTTCAATAGACCAGTCATGCCGGTAAAGAACAATGGAGTCGCAAAGGGCTCCGGTGCCAAACAAACCTCTGTAAAGCGGACTCCTCAGAAACGTGGGCCATCACTTTCTGTCGAAGAATTCCTCTCATTAAAAAATCCTAAAGGTGATCTGATTCTCGGTGTCGACGGAGAGAACGTCTCCGTTACCAGTCTGGAACGTGTGTACTGGCCGGACGAGAAGATCACTAAGTTTCAACTGCTTTCCTATTACATCCGAATCAGCAATCACATTCTTCCTTTTCTTAAGGATCGTCCGGCGATCCTGCAGCGTTGGCCGCGCGGCATCAAAGCGCCGATGTTTTTTCAGCAGGATCTGGAAAGCGCGCCGCAATTCATAAAAACTGTACGGCTCACCAACCAGATGGGCCGCGAACTTGATTACGCGGTCTACACAAACACTGCCTCGCTGTTGCACTTCGTCAATCTGGGGACCATCGAACAGCATCCCTGGCATTCAACGATTAAGAAGTTGAACAAGCCCGACTGGATAGCGATCGATTTAGATCCCAAGGACGCGCCCTGGGACAATGTGCTTGAAGTAGCTCTGGTCGTGAAAAAGGTCTGCGATGAGATTGGACTGAAGGCTTATCCCAAAACTTCCGGATCGTCGGGACTGCACATCTACCTTCCTCTAAAACCGACCAACGACTACGAGCCTGTGGCTGAAGTGGCAAAGCTTCTGGCTCATGAGGTGTCGCATCGCGCACCGAAGATCGCAACGGTAGAACGGAGTTTGGCAAAACGAAAGAAGACGCAGGTTTACGTCGACTGGATGCAGAATGCGCGTGGAAAAAGTTTGGCTGCGGTTTACACAGCACGGGCAAAGCCAAAAGCGACGATTTCGATGCCGCTGACGTGGAAGCAGATCGAGCAAGGAGTCAGGATCACGGACTTTACTGTAATCAATGGTCCCCAGTTGCTGGCGAAGAAAGATGCTTGGGCAGACTTTTTTGACAATCGACAGACGATGAAGCTGCGTTAATTTTCGGAGCGCGGGCGTCCCGCCCGCCCGGTGCCAAGTCGAAATCTGATTCATAGAAGTCCGTGCGTCGTGAGTACCCAACGTCATACCTATTATCGTTCCCAAGTCGCAACGGAGCGCGGGCGTCTCGCCCGCCCGGTGCCAAAGAAATCTGATTCATGAGAAGTCCGTGCGTCGTGAGTACCCAACGTCATAAGTACTATCGTGCCCAAATCGCGACGGGAGCGCGGGCGTCTCGCCCGCCCGGTGCCAAGTCGAAATCTGCGTCATAAGTATCCAACGTCATAAGTATTATCGTTCCCAAATCGCGACAGGCGGGCGAGACGCCCGCGCTCCACGCCTTGACGATTTGTATTCAGGCTCACTATTCTTCACCTGGCCTGGGGTCCATGACCCAGGGAAGTGACGGGATGATGAAAACCAACAGTTTCAATCGCTATTACCGCTATTACTACGGACGACTGTCCTCAGGAAGGACTGGTCGAGCGATAGACTGTCGAGGTGCAATCACCACCTAGCACTTAGATAAAGTTTAGAAGCTACCGGCCATCGGTCCTTCCAACAGGGAAGGATCGGTGGCCGGTTCTTTTTGGCCGGCGTGACTCCACATGAGACTCGCCGCAGACATGAGCGCGGAGAACGAAACCACCAATAAGGTTCAAAACTATGAAAGAACAACAGTCAGTACTCAGCGACCACGTGGACATGCGGATGGTTGCCGGAACAGTTGACGAGACTTCAGATCGAAATCGAATTGTTCAGCTAGACCCCGATCATCCAGGCTTCAATGATGCTGAATACCGCGAAAGGCGCAACGAGATCGCGCGGCTCGCACTTCAGTACCAGCCAGGTGAGCAAATTCCAGACGCGCCGTACACCGAACGTGAACATCAGGTTTGGCAAATGATCTGGAAACAGCTCGGTCCGGCCCATCAACGTCATGCTTGCGCCGAGTATCTCGACTGTTTACAGCGTCTGAACTTTGACACGAAACAGATTCCACAACTGCGCGAAGTTAGTCGCAAGGTGGAAATGATCAGCGGCTTTCGACTTGAACCAGTGGCGGGACTGGTAGAACCGCGGGTCTTTCTAGAGTCACTCGCTCGTGGCGTCTTCCTCTGCACGCAATACATTCGTCATCACTCAACTCCGCTTTACACTCCCGAACCTGATGTGGCCCACGAAATCATCGGGCATGCCGTCACTCTTGCCAGTCCGCGGTTCGCTGAACTGAACCGTCTGTTCGGCGAGACGGTCCGTCGAACTTCCTCGGCTGCAGATCTCAACCGGTTGTCGCGTGTCTACTGGTTCACAATCGAGTTTGGCGTGTTACGCGAAGATCGAGAGCTGAAGGCCTATGGAACGGGACTGCTTTCGTCGGCAGGCGAACTAGAAGAGATGCATCAGGCCAAACTGAGACCGCTGGATATCGAGGCGACCTCTCATGAGGAATACGACCCGACCCACTATCAGGCCACCTTGTTCTGTGCCGATTCGTTCGACGAAATGTACAGCAAGCTGCGAGCGTTTCTTATCGGCTTCTGAAGGAAGCATACAAAAATTGCGAAGGCCGCACCGGTTAACGATGCGGCCTCTTTTCGTTGTCAGCTAATCCGGATGCTCAATCCCCGGCGGCCTGCGCCCGTTCTGCCGGAGATGTAATAGTGTGAAGCTGACTCGCGTCGATCATATTCAAGCCCTGCTCACGAACACTTCTGAATCCTGGCAGAATCTCCTTCTCAAAAGGTTGCATTCCCTTCGGATTACGTTTGTGACCGCTGAAATCGAGATAGAGATGTTTCTTGATAAATCGATTCGGCACTCCGGCAAAACGCCAAAGCGGGTACTTGATCCCCTGGCCAAAAAGTTTCTTGCCGAGCATGCTGTAATAGATCGGCACACCAACTGAGAACTTTGCATTGGCCCGAGTATTCCCGTGCCAGAACTCGAGGTTGTACTTCCAGCAAGTGAAGAAGAACTCCCACTGCAAATCGGTCATCTCGATCAGCTTGGCGCCCGCTCGCTTCTCCATGCGCGTGTCTTCCAACGGCACAAAGAACGTCGGCACGAAAGTACCTTTCGCATCGCGCAGATCGTAAAGCAGGTCGAGTGATTGCTTTGTATCTTCATCCGTCTCACCCGGTAGACCAATTATGAAAGTACAAAATGGAAACCAATTATGACTATTGAGAATCTCCATCCCTTTCAGGACAACATCGCGCCATTGATGTGCCTTGTACGGATAGGCCTTTCCTTTCATGTAGGTATTGAAAAGACGAGCGCTTCCCGTTTCGAGACCGATAATCGGATCGGCTACACAATTGTTAGGGTCGGTTGATAGCGGGTGATGGACATGCGAGTACGGAACAAGTAGTGGCGTCAGTCTTTCAATGATCGTGGGGTCTTTTGCCACCGGCGCCATCGTGATGTGCGAGGTTTGAATCGTCTGGATTCCCGGCACGCTGATTATTCCGCGAAACATCTCTTCGAGCGCTGGAACATTCGTTTCAAAATTCGGTAACTGTTCGTAAAGAAACATGTCTTCAGAAGCGACCATCACTTCTGTCGCCCCTTCCCGCGCATTCACTCTGGTGCTTTCCAGAATGTGTTCCAGGGGAAAGGAACGGCCAACCTTTGTTGCCGGCGAACAAAACTGACAGCCGCGTCCACAACCGCGTGTAATCTCAACCACGCCGAAGGTCGAGCGATGTCGCACGACAGGTATCTCTTCAACCGTTGCCTGCATCTCCTTCGGAATCTTGATGATTCGCGGCAGACTCGGATCGCCGTTCATGATTCGCTTGAAGATGTCACTGAACACGCGTTCAATCTCGCCGTCGATCAGGTAATCGATCTTGAACTCATCTAAACGGCCGGCCTTTTCGAGTTGCCACGCTCCTGGTCCACCTACAACTATCTTTGGTCGATACTTCTCGATAACCGGGTGCGTCACGATCTTTATGAACTCGTGTGCATTCAACGGCATCAGGTTCTCGCCGAAAATTTTCGCGTATACGTCTGTCGCGTATGAAATTCCGAGCGGATTGTGTGCGTGAATTGCCAGGACCTTAGTATCCGGCCCAACAAACCGCTCGAGATTTTCAATGTAAGTAGTTACGACATCTTCTTCCGGATAGTCTCGTAAGAGCAGAGTTTCAACCATGCGAAGGCCATTCGGAACGTACTTCGCTCGACCGTCGGGCCACGACTCGTTCTCAAATGAGACCTTGTTGAAAAAGGTGTTCTTAAACTTGTTAGGGACGGTTGCTGATAGCATCTGCTGCCAGATACTGTGGTTCCATTCGCTCGCTTCTGTAGATGAGGCTGTAAGAACGATCAGTGGTGATTTCACGGGGGGAAGCGCCTCCTTAAAAGCCCGCGATGACGTGGGAGTCACTGCGCAGCAGCAGATTCGTGTTCAAAAGGCTATCGGGTAAGACGAGTAATGCGTGAAACGGCGGAATAGTAACATCACAATTTAGTGTTGCCAATAAGTGCAAATTCTAAATTAGCGATGATTACGATTCGTTTTCGACGCACATGGACCGGTAAGAAAGCACCAGGCCAATGATGAACATCAACGCGCCGGCGAATGCGGGAGCCAGATGAAACAAGTCTGTGTAACCAACTAAGGGATGAACTCCAATCGCGGCTGCAAATCCCACAACTCCTGCAAGAGCCAGGACCTGCCACAAGCTTCGCGAAGCTTTACCGCACCAAACAGAAAACAGTACCAATACGCCGCATGTGGCTATCGCTCCGCCAAATCCGGCGCGGTCGTGCGCAATTAACGGAATCAATCTATCGCTGATGTTTCGCAGATCGCTTGGTTCAAGTTGCATGAACTCCAGATCCTGAGGCACAAAAACTCGAGTCATGCCAAATGTCATGACCGTCAAGCCACCAAAGACCATACCCACCGCAGTGGCCAGTAACAATGCGCGTCCGATGCCAGAGGTTGATCTCCACGAGTCGTTGAAGCCACGTTGGGCCATCGACTTAATGCCGCTCCAACCTGCGCTGATCGCACGCAAGCGGTACAGACCTCCAATAAAGAAAGCCAACAGGAAAACGGTCGCGACGCCATGCCATGAATCTAAATAGCCATACCCTAGATATGCCAGGAAACTGCCAAAACCAATCAGTCCGCTTGCGATGAAAAGCCACCATGCCCAAGCCTGGCCTTGTCGCAAGGGAAACTCTGCAAGCCAGATGTACAACGCGCCGATCGAAACAAGCGCGCCTCCAAAAGCAACGCGATCATGAAACATGAAGTGCACGATGCTACAGTTCTTGAAGGCGCAAAGTTGCTCGGCAGTCATACCGAGGAATTGAACATCGTGAGGAAGGAAATGGCCCGCCGCAGAAAGGAAGAGAGCAAAGGCACCCGCAAGAATCAGCAGCGCCCCAGTGAAGATAAGTAAGGGACGACCATCGCCGGCCACAGCATCAAAGAGTCCGCGATTGATTTCGTCAGGAGGAAGGCTTGTTTGTGGTCTCATGAGTGGCGGTCAGTCTGGCGATCGTGTTAGCGATAGCTTCGATCGGCTCGCTTGCGCCAACCGCTATGCGAATGTCCGCTAACTGATACGTCGAGTATCTGCGATCGTAGAGCAAACGGGATTTTAGCTCACTTGTGGCAAGAGGACGGCAATCTCCTCCTTCACGTATCCTGGCCCAACAAACTTCAAATGGAACATCCAGCCAGATCGTCTTCGCACCATGGGTTTTAATTAGCTCGCGATTCCTTGCAACGATCCATGCGCCACCGCCAAGCGCGATCACGCCGGGTCTTTCCTGAAGAACTTCTCTCAATACTGTCGTTTCTAACTCGCGGAAAGCCTCTTCTCCTTTTCCAGAGATGATCTGTTTGGGTGTTTGGCCCATCACAGTCGATATTCGCGAATCCAAGTCCACAACCTCACTCTCCAGCATCTTGCCAAGAGCATTGGCAACACTGGTTTTTCCCGAGCACATGAATCCCGTGAGAATGATCGTCATCTTTGGTGTTAAGACCGAACGAGTAACGATTCCAAAAGTGTAAAGAATTCGGGAAACGAGATTGAAACAGATTCACTGCCTTCAAGTTCCGATTCTCCATCAGCCAACAGCGCCGCAACGGTAAACGCCATGGCGATTCGATGATCACCAAAGGATTGCAATCGTGATCCGTGCAGCGCCTGTGGCCCAGCAATTGTCAGCCCATCAGGAAACTCTTCAACTTTCGCTCCCATCGCTTGCAGATTCTTTACTGTTGAAGCAATGCGGTCGCTCTCTTTGTATCGCAGCTCCTTTGCTCCTCGAATAGATAGACCACCGGGAACCTGCGAAGCGATGACAGCTAACAAAGGTAATTCGTCGATCAATTGCGGTATTGAACTGTCTCGAAGACTGTTGGAGACATCTGACTCATCGGATTGATGGTGCCGCTTGCCACGGATAAGAATCCTGCCCAAAGGTTCGTTGCACTCTTCGTGGTCCACCGTGACTTCTATATCGAAACCTAACAAGCGACAGACCGAAAGAAACTCAGTCCGTGTCGGATTCAAACCGACTCCAGCAATCTCGAGATTCGATTCCGCAAGTAATCCGGCTGCGGCGATAAAAAAGGCGGCTGAAGATATGTCACCTGGAATCTGCATCGTCTTCGCAACCGGCATTTGTTTGCCGTCGACAGCAATCTCTATGGCACCATGATCGCTCTGTTTTGTTTCGACAGAGACGCCGAAAGCGTTTAGCAGCCGCTCCGTATGATCTCGCGTTGCTTGTCTTTCACAGACTACGGTCCTTCCTTTCGCCTGCAACCCGGCAAATAGAACGCACGATTTAACCTGGGCACTCGCAACTGGTGGTTTGTATTGAATCGCGTGAAGGTCGCGAGTGCCATCGATCGTAAGCGGTGGTCTTCCGTCGGTTGCCGAGATATGAGCCCCCATCCTTTCGAGTGGCTCAATCACTCGCAACATCGGCCGATTTGAAAGAGATGCATCACCAACCAATGTTGACTTAATGCTCTGACCCGCAAGGACGCCGGCCAACATACGCATGGTTGATCCGCTATTGCCGCAATCGAGCGCGCCGTTTGGTGGTCGAAATCCCTGAAGTCCGACTCCGGTGATCATTATCTGGCTGTTTCTGTGTTCGATGTGCACACCAAGCTCACGCAAACACGAAAGCGTTGAGGCGCAATCCTGCCCTGTGGCGAAGTTTGTCAACTGAGAGGTTCCGTTCGAGAGCGCCGCAATAATCGCGGCGCGGTGCGAAATAGACTTGTCTCCGGGAAGCGAGACTTCACCCAGTACCTTCTTCGCCGGCCTTATCTTCATCAATTGGTTTTCGAATTCTTCGCTGTCGCGTTTCGATCGGTCACTTTATGGTCAAAAGCGCCCCATTTCTTGACATGCGGGTCACCAGCATGCTACACCCTCACCCTTCCGGCAGTCTTGGATGTTTCGGAGAATGCAGCCAAGTTCCAGGCGCAATTTCTTGGAGAGGCTATGTCCTTTTATCGTGAGTGGAGATCGAACTTCATTAAGATTGCCGAGCCGCATTGAGGCTGTAAATGAAGCCGCTGCCTCAGTTGCTCGTATACTAAACGACCTGGGAACCTCAGAGGATATTAATTTCGGAGTTGACATGGCTGTTCGTGAGGCCGTCACGAACGCAGTGTTGCACGGTAATAAACAAGACGAGTCGAAATCCGTTGATCTTCAGATAACAACTTCCCTCGAGGCAATTGAAATTCTAGTACATGATCAAGGAGTTGGGTTCACACCTGAGGACGTTCCCGATCCGACCGCGGCCGAGAACATCATGAAGACCTCCGGGCGCGGCATATTTTTCATGCGCAATTTCATGGACGAAGTGGACTGGCTTATTCAGCCCAAAGGTGGCACTACTGTGCGGCTTATGAAGAGGCTCTCATAGCAAATTTTCTAAAGGAGATTTCCAACAATGGCTGAACTAAACATTTCTGAGCGCCAGGCGGGAGACGTAACTGTTCTGGACATGAATGGCAAGATCACGATCGGCGAAGGCAGCGTCTCCCTTCGCACCGCCATTCGCCGCCTGCTCGAAGAAGGAAAGAAGAAGATCCTGCTCAATCTCGCCGGAGTTGGCTATATCGATTCCAGTGGTATCGGCGAATTGGTCTCGAGTTATACGGCAATCAACAAAGAGGGTGGCCAGCTTAAACTTTTGAACCTGACCCAGAAACTTCAGGACCTTTTGACGATTACAAAACTCCTGACCGTTTTTGACGTATACGAGAGCGAGGCTGAGGCTCTCAACAGTTTCAAATAATCCGCTGTTAAGCAGAACGCCATCCTGGACCTCTAAACCCGGGTGAAGGAGAAGTAACAATGGCAGAGCTCGATGTAACTGAACGACAGGCTGGTGACGTAACCATTCTCGACATGAGTGGATCCGTCAGGATGGGTGAAGGGAGTCTCACTCTGCGAGATAGTGTGCGCAAGCTTGCTAACGATGGGAAAAAGAAAGTCCTGCTCAATCTTGGTGGCGTCAACTACATGGACTCGAGCGGCGTCGGGGAGTTAATTGCGAACTACACAACAATCAGCAGGGATG
>DATBMP010000348.1:0-7313 GCA_036554845.1 Pyrinomonadaceae bacterium | reverse complement strand
TTTGTTATCAAAGGCTGCGGTTAACAATTCTCCAAAGATGCCCGGTGCTGACGTGGACGTTGCGAAATAGGCGAAAAAGGACGGATGGCACCAGTGAGTTAGGGCGGGCACTATTAATCGATCCACATCTGAAATTATCTGTTCAATTGAATCGCCCGTTTGCGGTGGTTCTTTTGAGAGCTGAGCCTTGAGATCTCCAGGTTCTATCTGGGCCAAAACGGGAAGCTCTTCGATGCGTTCAAAGTAGTCGCTGATCCAGTCGATCAGCTGATGACCGAAACGGCGAAACTCCTCACTACTCATATCGCCAACCTGTGGCGCGAATCCGATTTCGCGTTCATCCATGGCGGGCAGTCTAAATTACGTCATGTTTTTAATCCATCATCCGAGGTAATGGCTCGACAGTGAGAGCGAAATAGCTATAATTCTCCGGCTTTCCTGAGCTAACTGATTAAGCCGTCAATGTTTGGCACCTTGAAGTGTCAGATCTGCGACCAGACACACCCAGCGGCAACCGAAATTTGCGTAACAAGAGTTGTCACGGCTATTATTCAGGCCGAATCTATAAATCTCCGAAGCGGATTTCGGTAGCTCGCACCTGTAACGCGATCAAGTCAGTCTCCCGAAAATTCAGAAAATACTTTTAGGTATTATTTCGTCAAAATCTAAGTACGCCTGTGAGGATTCAAATGAAACGTATCGTTCTCTCGTTAGGATTGGTTGCAACTCTAGTGCTCGGTTTCGCCTGTGAACGAAGAGGAGGTCCGGGGGCCGGCGGCAGTACTGGACCCATCGTGATCGGTTACTACGGCGATCTGACAGGCCGTACCTCGAACTTCGGACAGTCAACCAAGAGAGGCGTCGAGATGGCTGCCGATGAGATCAATAAAGCAGGTGGCATTAACGGACGACAAATCCAAATCCTTTCCGAGGACGACGAGGGACGACCCGAGAAGGCGGCGACAGTCGTGACCAAGTTGATCGATCAGGATCGCGTGGTCGCGCTCGTAGGCGAAGTTGCTTCCGGCAACACATTGGCAGCCGCGCCAAAGGCTCAGTCTTCGAAGGTGCCGATGATCTCACCTTCATCAACCAACCCTGCGGTTACGCAAGTCGGTGATTACATTTCGCGCGTATGCTTCATCGATCCATTTCAAGGGGAAGTAATGGCGAAGTTCGCAGCCAACACGTTGAAAGCCAAGACCGCTGCAATCATGCTCGACTTTAACTCGCCGTACAGTCGTGGTTTGGCCGATTTCTTTGAGGCCAGCTTTACAAAACTAGGCGGCCAGATCGTCGATAAACAGTCGTACACACAAGGCGATCGTGACTACAAAGGCCAGCTAACAGCAATTCGCGCCAAGAACCCGGAAGTGATTTACGTGCCCGGGTACTATGGTGAAGTAGGTGTAATCGCGAAACAGGCCGAACAGCTTGGTATCGACAAGCCGATGCTCGGCGGCGACGGTTGGGACGCAACTCAGCTTTGGGAACTGGGAGGAAGCTCACTCAACGGGGACTTCATTTCAAACCATTATTCCGTCGACGATCCTTCACCAGCCATTCAGAAATTTGTTGCCGCTTACAAAGCGCGTAATGGATCTGCTCCAGATGCGCTTGCGGCACTTGGTTACGACGCGATGAAAGTTCTTGCGGACGCAATCAAACGAGCAGGCACGACTGAAGGACCAGCATTGAAGGATGCGATTAACGCTACGAAAGACTTTCCTGGTGTGACAGGCACCATCACAATTGATGCTGATCGCAATGCAGTCAAACCCGCCGTGGTTCTGAAACTTCAAGACGGCAAGTACATCTATCAGGAGACGGTCTATCCAGAAGGTATGACTCCCGCGACCAGCGCTTCGCCAGCCGCGACTTCAGCCGCCACAGGAGCCGGTGCAGCTCCGGCAACAGCAGGCAGCGCTCCGGCTCCTGCTGCCGGTGATAAATCAGCTCCACCGACAAACCGGGCCACGCCGTAACTCAACCAAACAAGTTATGGATACCTTTGTTCAGCAGCTTATTAACGGCCTGACCATCGGCGCAATCTATGCGCTATTAGCTCTCGGCTACACGATGGTTTACGGCATTCTTCGTCTAATCAACTTTGCCCACGGTGACATCTACATGGTCGGGGCATTTGTAGGCTATTTCCTCTCTTTCCAATTGGGTTTTGCGGCCGGCCCCTCTCTGGTTGGTCTGGGAATCGTGCTCGTCGGCTCAATGATCATCTCGGCTTTAGTGGGCATGGCAATCGAGCGATTTGCATATCGACCCATCAGAAAATACGCGCGCATGACAACACTGATCACAGCCATCGGCGTTTCGCTGTTGATCGAGAATCTTTTCGTCGCACGTCTCGGCGCCGCGCCTCGCGCTTTCCCACAGTTGTTGCAGGAACAGAGCTACACATTGTTTGGCAACGCGGCGATCTCAAAATCACAGATTTTGATCTTTGTAGTCTCCATCGCATTAATGCTGCTGCTTCAGTACATCATCTTCAAGACGAAGGTGGGTACGGCGATGCGTGCGGTTTCTTTCAATCTCAATTCCGCGAAGTTGATGGGAATAAACACTGACGTAATTATTTCAGTGACGTTTGCGCTGGGATCTGCTTTGGCAGCGGCAGGTGGTGTATTGACTGCACAATACAATCCGCAAATCGATCCGTTGATGGGTATCATCACCGGCTTGAAGGCATTTGTCGCCGCCGTGTTGGGAGGTATCGGCAACATTCCTGGCGCAGTGCTGGGTGGCTTATTGATTGGACTGGCGGAAACGTTTGTGGTCGGTTACGGTCAAAACGTAGGTGTGCCAACAACATTTCGTGACGCCGTGGCATTTGCAATCTTAATTCTGGTTCTACTATTCCGTCCGACTGGGCTGCTCGGCTCAACAGTGCAGGAAAAAGTCTAGTAAATTGGCAATTGGCGAATGACGATTGACGATTTTTGCTGGCGCTCGAACTCATCAATCGACAATCGACAATCGCAAATCGTCAATACGTGATTATGCCAACCCTACTGAAACGTGTCGTCGTTGCACTGATCATCATTATCGTGCTCGTAGCCCTCAATCAGTACATGGGCGATGAAGGTTTGTTCGGCTTCGGTGTTCCTCCCTACTACGCACGCATCATCATTCTCGCCGCAATCAATGTGATGCTGGCGGTTTCCCTCAACCTGATCACAGGGTTCACGGGACAATTCTCGATTGGACATGCTGGATTCATGGCGGTTGGCGCTTATGCGTCCGCCTACATGACCGTCTACCACGCTCAAGCGTGGGAACGCGCCTTGGCAGGAATGGTCGGCGAAACAGTAGCCCATGCGCTGATCTTTGTGCTCGCGATAACGGTAGGCGGAATAGTTGCCGGGCTCGCAGGGCTGTTAGTCGGAATTCCATCCTTGAGGCTTCGCGGCGACTATCTCGCAATCGTAACGCTGGGTTTCGCTGAAATTATTCGTATCGTCATCCTGAATATCGATAAGGTCGGTGGTGCTACTGGCTTTAGTGTTCCGGGCTACACCAACTTCCTGTGGGTAGGCATATTCGCGATTCTCACGGTCATAGTTGTCTACAACATTGTTCACTCAGATATGGGTCGCGCCTTGATCTCGATTCGCGAAGACGAACTCGCAGCCGAGGCAATGGGGATTAACACAACTCGGTACAAAGTTGTTTCATTCGTCATTAGTTCAGCGATGGCGGGAATGGCCGGAGTTCTGTTTGCGCACTACACGCGCTTTCTCAGTACCAATGACTTTCAGTTTATTCGTTCGTTCGAGATCATCATTATGATCGTCCTGGGCGGCATGGGATCACTGACGGGCGCTGTCTTTGGAGCCATCGTTGTGACCCTGCTGCCAGAACTACTGCGACAACTGCCCGGTGATTTTTCTCAGTACCGTTTGGTGGTCTATTCGGCACTTTTGATCATCATCATGCTAACGCGTCCACAAGGTGTACTCGGAACACGCGAATTTGGGCTGTCGTGGCTCAAGCGATCCCGTCGTCGACCGGAAGGAACTGAAGCGGTTGGCGGAACTGCTGGTGTGCCAATTGCCGAGAAACCGGCAATCGACAGCGCTAAAGAGGTGAAGAACCAATGAGTGCGCTTCCGGAAAAAGATGCTGTAAAAGACTCAGTCGGTGCGACCAAGGAAGAGTCGATTCTGACTGAAGTAGCTCGCGCACGACATCATGAACGTCACCGTATGCCGCTCGGCGAACATGCGCTGAGGACGATCAAGTGCACCATCAGATTTGGTGGCTTGATTGCGGTTAACGAGTTGGATATGAGTGTCCGTCGCGGCGAGATCTATGGGCTGATTGGACCAAACGGCGCGGGCAAGACAACGATCTTTAATCTCCTGACCGGTGTCTACAAGCCAACTTCCGGTGAGATCTATTTTGAAGAGCATCGCATTGATGGCTTGAGATCTTACGAGATCTCAAGGCAGGGCATCTCTCGCACTTTTCAAAATATTCGGTTATTCCCCAGCATGTCAGTGTTGGAGAATGTGATGACGGCCTGTCACCGGCACGCAAGGCAGAACCTGCTTGATGCGGTGCTGCGGTTACCGCGGTTCACCCGCGACGAACGCGAGCATGAAGAGTTTTCGCTCGAGCTATTGGAGATCTTCGACCTTGCTCGATACAAGGACGAAGGTGGCACCAGCCTTCCATATGGTCATCAACGACGACTTGAGATTGTGCGAGCGCTGGCAACGCGACCGACACTACTGTTGCTCGATGAACCTGCGGCGGGCATGAACCCGTCGGAACAGGAAGACCTGATGCGGCTGATCCAACAGATAAGAGATCGCTTTGCGCTTACGATTTTGTTGGTCGAACACAACATGAAAGTAGTGATGGGTGTTTGTGAACGAATCCAGGTCGTGGACTATGGCAAGTCGATCGCGCTGGGATTGCCGGAAGAGATTAAGAACGATCCGAAAGTGATTGAAGCGTATCTTGGGGATTGAGGTCAGTTGGACTTGGGTCTTTGGTCTTGGATCTTTGGACTTTAGTCTCGAGTTTTGGCAGGTACTAACGGACGGTTAAAAAGACCCAGGCCCCAAGACCAAAGAAGACCAAAGCGCTCTTAGAACATGCTTACATTACAGAACGTCTCAGTAAACTACGGAGCAATTGAAGCTCTGACCGGCATCTCATTGCACGTCAATGAAGGTGAGGTGGTTACGCTCATCGGCGCTAATGGTGCCGGCAAAACCACAACTCTGCGTACCATCACGGGGCTGCTTTCACCTCGTGAGGGAAAGGTCAGTTTCGAAGGACAAGACATTAGCGGACACCCCACGCACCGGCTGGTTGCGAGGGGGATCTCAATGTCACCCGAAGGACGCGGCGTCTTTGCCAACCTTACGGTACGTGAGAATTTGCAGATGGGCGCCTATCTAAATAAGAACAAACGCCAGATTGCCGAAGATATGGATCACGCCTTCAAAATGTTTCCCCGCTTGAGAGAACGCGAGGCGCAAAAGGCCGGAACCCTGTCCGGCGGTGAACAACAGATGTTGGCAATGGGTCGCGCGTTAATGTCCCGACCACGTTTACTGTTACTCGATGAGCCGTCACTGGGACTCGCACCACTCGTCGTCCACACCATCTTCGAAGCGATTGATGAGATTCGCGGTAAAGGAACAACCATTCTCCTCGTGGAGCAGAACGCCCACGCTGCGCTCAAGCATTCAGATCGCGCGTATGTGTTGGAGACCGGTCGCATCGTGATGGAAGGACCATCAAAAGAGTTAGCAGCAGACCCGAGGATTAAAGAAGCATACCTTGGTGAGTAGACAAGCAGTTCACGCCCACCGTATCTGCGCTGCACCTGGCCAGCGTGCTGCACGAACCCTTCAATCGTGGTTGGTTCTCGTCTCTATCCTTCTTTTAGCTCTCTTCCCCACATCCTGTAATCGACAGCTGGAAGTAGTTCCGCCTAATCCAAACACGATCAAGATTGGATACTTTGGCGATCTCTCAGGACCAACGCTCAACTTTGGTCGTTCTGCTTTGAATGGCTTGCTGATGGCGGCCGACGAAATTAATCGTGCGGGAGGCGTCGGCGGCAAAAAACTGGATGTCGTTATTGAGGACGACCAGGGAAGTCCCGAACGTGCCGCCATGCTGGTCACCAAACTTATCCGAGAAGATAAAGTGGTCGCGGTGATTGCAGGAGGTGCGTCGGGGAGCAGTCTCGCGGCAGCACCCAGAGCTCAAGCTGCCAAGATTCCCTTCGTTTCATCCTCTTCAACCGATCCGGCAGTTACACGCACCGGCGACTACATCTTCCGAGTCTGCTACACCGATACTTTTCAAGGCGAAGTGATGGGTCGGTTCTCAACCGACAAGATGAAAGCAGCCACCTCTGCAATCATGGTGGACTTCAACAATCCTTATAGTCGCGGGTTAAGTGACTTTTTCGAGTTGAGTTTTACCAAACGCGGGGGCCGGGTGCTGACAAAGCAATCGTATGCGCAAGGTGATCCGGATTTTCGTGGTCAGTTAAGCGCCATCAAAGCTGCCGGGCCTGACGTAATCTACGTTCCGGGTTACTACGGTGATGTGGGCTTGATTGCAAAACAGGCACGACAACTCGGGCTTACGCAACCGTTGCTCGGCGGTGATGGATGGGACGCTCCGGAACTGTGGTCCCTCGGTGGCGATGCGTTGAATGGCTCGTTCATTTCGAATCACTACTCGGCTGATGATCCGGCTGCCGAGATTCAAACCTTCGTAAGTAATTACAAACTCCTTTACGGAAACTTAATTCCTGACGCGCATGCGGCGTTGGGCTATGACGCGATGAGGTTCTTGATTGAAGGGGTTCAGAGGGCGGAATCGATGGATGGGACCAGGATACGTGACGCGTTGGCCCAGACTAAAAACTTTCAAGGCGTGACGGGAGTGATCAATCTCGATGCGGAGAGGAATGCAGTGAAGCCGGCGGTAATCTTAAAGCTCGAGAACACAGTCTATATTTATCAGGAGACGATGAGGCCGGAAAAGTGATAATTGCGGATTGCGGATTGCGGATTGCGGATTGCAATTATCATGCATTTCCCTATATCCATGATCCCTTGCCCCATGACTCTTGATCTATAACCTTGACCCATGACACAACAACCCTGCCGCCAGAACATCGTCTCCGTACAAGACCTCAGCAAGTCCTACCAGCGGGGCGCCCAGACCGTCCCGGTGCTCGAGAACATCACGTTCGAGATCTGCGACGGCGAGTTCCTCGCGCTCATGGGGCCTTCCGGGTCGGGCAAGAGCACATTGCTCAAC